>NZ_JBHSHY010000003.1:0-240733 GCF_042653205.1 Paenibacillus sp. GCM10023250
AAACCGTTCCTTTCGTATATGGTTGGGTGGTACCTCCATTTTACAAAAGAATGGTTTCTTTGTTTTTTACAACTTTTAAAACAATGAAGGGGCTGTCCCTAGTCTTTACGACTTTTGGGACAGCCCCTCTTGCTGCTTCTCGCGCTTCGCATCCTCCGGCCGGCCTGGCTTACGTTCATTCCGTATCGCTTGTTCCCGTTCCTCCCATGACTGGATCCCCGGATCCAGACCTCGCCGGCCGCGACATCCGGGATGAACCGCCGGGCGATGAGCTTATGGACCTTCGACGGATAGTCCGACGGACCCGACTTGCGGAACGGATCGTCCCGATACGTCGAAAATACCCGAACAATGTCACTATATGTCACATTCCTGTTATTTTTTCTCTCTTAAAATTTAAAAAAATAAACTTGTTGACGCCTCAAATTTACTGATTATATAATTCTCTCAGAATTTGGACGGATAGTGTCATATATTCTGACATTCGGTCCGAGTTCTCTCACCTGCCCGAAAAGGATGGAGAGAGCGCATCACCGAGCGGGACCGCATCCCAGGCCATACAACGAGGAGGTTTGTCGCTACACCCCCATTCACACATTGCGCGAGCTTTTCGACGCTTGTCCGCGGAACCGGAAGCGCCGCCCGCATGTTTTGCTAGCCGCACTAGACACGATTCAGAGACCGCCAACGCAGCCGATGCGTGGCAAGAACGTTCAGAATCTATCGACACGGTGGGAGGAGACACACCCTTGAAGCATCGCTCGAAGAGCAAGTTATTTTTGTTAGCCTCATTATCTTTCGTTTGCCTATCCGGTTCGCTCGTTCCGAATCTCGGCCAGCCTAACCGCGGCCTTGCGCTGGCGCAGGGAACCGCCGCAACCGAGAAGCTCCGGAAGACGATGGGACCGGAAGCCGCGAACGCGCCGGAGACGATCATCACAGTCCCGGATGCCCCTCTTTCGCAGCCCCTCTCCCGGCCGGCCGGCGCCGATAAAACCATGAAAGCCGACAGTATCATCGTGAAATACAAAGCAGGCAGCCATCCGCAAGCGCTGGCCGCGGACCTCGGGCTCACGCCTGCACGCACGCTGCCGGGAATCGGCGCCGAGGTCCTGAAACTGCCGGAAGGCGCGGATATCTCCGCCATCCTCGCCCGCTTCAAGGCCGACCCGGCGGTCCTGTACGCGGAGCCGGACGGCCAGGTCCTCACAGCCGATTCGGGAGCATCGGGCACAAATGTTCCGGCGGCTTCCGGACAAGCCGTCCGGGCACCGCAATCATCATCCGGCACGGCCGGCAGCGCGACTGCCGCGAACGGCACGACCGACGCGAACGGGCCGGCATCCGTTTCATCCGAACCCTTTCTTCCGAACGATCCCTTATTTCCCGAACAGTGGGCCCTAAATAACACCACCGGGGGCCTGGATGTCGACATCAACGCGCCGGAAGCCTGGCCGTTCCTGCAGGACAACGCTAAGGAGGTCGTCGTGGCGGTCATCAGCGACGGCGTGGATGTCGATCATCCGGATCTGGCGAACAGCATCTGGACCAATACCAAGGAGATCCCGGGTAACGGCATCGACGACGACGGCAACGGCTTTGTCGACGACGTTCACGGCTGGGACTTCAATCATGACGACAACGACGCCGACGACGGTTTGAAAGACCCGGCCAAGAGCGGGACGGTGATCGCGGGCATCGTAGCCGCCTCCATCAACAACGGCATCGGAATCGCGGGCGTGGCCCCGAACGCGAAGATTCTGCCGGTCAAAACGTTTTCCCCGACGACGGGAAGCGGAACGTTCTCGCAAATCGCGGCGGGCATCGCCTATGCCGAGCAGATGGGTGCCGACATCGCCGTCCTGGACTTCGTGACCTGGGAACCGAGCGATCTGCTGCTGGACGCGCTGCAGCACTCCAACATGCTGTTCGTCGCGCAGCCCGGCGATTACGGCGAAGACCTGGAGCGTAGCCCGACCTACCCGGCTGCCTACAAGCTCCCGAACGTGCTGACCGTTAACGGCATCGGTAGCTTCGGCGAGCCGCTGACAAGCTACGGCAAGAATACCGTTCAGATCGCCGCGCCGGCCCAAGACATTATATCGACCGTGCCTTCGGAAAAACCGGCGTACGCCGCCCAAATCGACACCGGCGCGTACCGGGCGGTCTATAACGGATTCGGCTTCGAGGATTTCGCAGCCCCGTTCCAGACCGATGCCTTCCTCGCGGCGCTCGATTATTTGGCCGAAGGCAAGGACAAACCGTCGGTCCTGCTCGTCCAGGACGACAACTCGGTCGGAGGCAACGAGGAGGAACGAAGCTTCCTCGAGTTATACAAGAGCTTCCTGCTGTCCGCCGGCTACGAGACGGACGGCATGCCGCTGGACGATGCGCGCGGAACGTTCCAGGTCGCGACCGTTGCCAAGAACGAAGACGGCCCTTCGCTTGAAGCCGTGCAAGCCTACGACATCGTCGTATGGTTCACCGGTCACGCCAACTGGCTCATGACTCCGGATCCGAGTGCGCCTCCGGTGCTGACCGAGACCGACAAGGCGAATGTAACAAGTTACCTGCAAGCGGGCGGGAGACTGCTCCTTACGGGCAGGGACGCGCTCTTCGGAAGCGAAGCGTCGCCCTTCGTGCATGACGTGCTCCACTTGAATTATGTCACCGAAGGCTATTTCGGCTATTACGATTTGAAAGGCGTGGACGGCACCATCTTTGCCGGACAATCCGCTCCGATGCCGGATACATCGATGGGCGATGTGATCGCTGCCCGGGATTCCGATGCCCAAATCAACCTGTTCCTCGATAAGTCGGACTACGAGATTCCAGGAAACCGCGGTACGCCAGCCATCGCGTACGCCGCCGGCGCGGCCGCTCTGGTGCTCGGCGTCAATCCGAGCTACGACGCGAAGATGACGATCCAGCGCTTAATGAACAGCGGCAAGCGATTGAGCTCCCTGACGGACAGGAGCATGACCGGCAAGATGATCGACGTCTATCGGGCCTTATCCGACAAGGATATCCCCGGGACGCCGCTCCAGGTGCCAGAAGTGAGCGAGCGTCTCGACGAAGCGTCCGATCCGGACCGCGTGTACGCCGTCGAATTGAACGCCGGCGAGACGCTTGAGGCGGAACTGACCGGAGACGAAGGCACCGACTTCGATCTCTACCTCTACTCGCCTTCCGCCGTAACCGTCCACGGCAAGGCCGGCATCGTCGCCGCTTCCGAGCATCCGGGAGCGTCCGGCGAGGGCTTCACCTACCTCGTGCAGCAATCCGGCACCTATTACGTGAACGTCTACGCATTCGCGGGATCGGGCGGCTACACGTTGCGCCTGCAGCATGCCAACGCCACCGGCATCTACGAGGACGATGCGACAGCCGTCACGTACGCCGGCGATTGGGAGCGCGTATCGGACGACGCGCTGTCCGGCGGTACCGCGAAGCGCATCGACGCTAAGGGCCATGCCGAGCTCGCCTTCGAAGGCAGCTACGTCGAATGGATCGGAACCAAGAATCCGCAGCAAGGCATCGCCAACGTCTATCTCGACGGCAAGCTGGCTGCATCCGTGTCCTTGTACGGCGAAGCCGAATCGAAGCGGCAGACGCTCTTCAAGAAGACGATCGCCTATGGCAAGCACACGATCCGCATCGAATGGACGGGCAAGACCGATCCGAGAGCCCGGAAGAACGACCCCGCGTTCGTGAACGTCGACGCTTTCGTCGTCAAGCGTCTCGTACAAGACGCCGATTTGTTCCAGGTGCACTATGAGGGCTCGTGGGCGACGAGCTTCAGCACAGTATACTCGGGCAGTTCCGTGACGACGTCCGTCACGAAGAATGACTACGCCGAGCTCGTCTTCAACGGCACGAAGGTTCGCCTCATCGCGCCGGTCGGCGGCAACCGCGGCATCGCGGATATTTACATCGACGGACAATTGGCGGAATCGGTGGACCTGTACCGGCCCGTCCGCCAGTACGACGCCGTCGTCTTCGAATCGGAGACGCTCTCCGAGGGCACGCACACCGTACGCATCGTGAACAGCGGCGAGAAGCATGCGAGCTCCGCCGGCACCGCCGTCTCGATCGACGCCTTCGATATCGCATCTTAATTTATCCTTGCGAGAGCGACAACTTTTAAGAAATGGGGACCTGGATTTGAAGAGCATGCAGAAGCGAATTCCTAAGGTAACGTCCATCATTATCTCCACGACCATCCTGGCGGCTTCCCTGTTCCAGCCTGCCTATTCCGCCTCCGCGGGCGCCGCACCGAACGGTCTGCTCCCGGCATCCGCTGCGGCGGATCCGGACATCAATCTGTTCGAGACCTTCAAGAACGACTGGAAGCGCAGCTTGGCTGCCGATCTAGGCGCCTCGGTCGACCGCCGCATATCGCCGAAGATCGACACGTCTTCCGCGGGACCGGTCAGCGTCATCGTGCAATTGAGCGCTCCGCCCGCGGCCGTCGGCAAATACGCCGCGGGCAAGGGGAATAAAGCCCTGGCGGCCGAAGCGACCGCGAAAGCGGTGCAGACCGAGCAAGCCGCTTTTCTGAAATCCGCCAAAGCCAGCGGGCTGACCCTGGACGTCGGCTATCGGTACAGTCAGGTGCTGAACGGCATGGCGGTCACGCTGCCGGGCACACGCGTCGCCCAGCTGGCGAAGCTTCCGGGCGTGAGCGCGATCTATCCGAACTTGACCTATACGGCGAAGCCGGTCCAAACCTCCGAGGCGAACGCGGAGGATCCGCGGATCGATATGACCCCCTTGGAGCAATTGGGCGTCGACGAGGCTTGGGCGGAAGGCTACACCGGCAAAGGGCTCAAAGTGGGCGTCATCGATACCGGCATCGATTATTTGCATCCCGACCTGAAGGACGCGTTCAAAGGCGGGCACGATTCCTACTACAACGACGACGATCCCTATGAAGACATCGCCATTCCCGAAGAATTGGTCGCGGGTACGGCCCACGGTACCCACGTCTCCGGCACGATCGCTGGACGCGCCGCGAACGCCAGCGGCCGTTTCTTGCAGAAGGGAGTTGCCTACGAAGCGGACTTATACGTTTATAAAGTGTTGGGCGGCTTGCTGGGCACCGGCTCCTCGGCCATGATCGTCGACGGCATCGAGCACGCCGTCAAGGACGGCATGGACGTCATCAACCTGTCGCTCGGCGACGATGGAACGAAGGACCCGTATTCCGCGGAGGCGGTCGCCATCAACAACGCGGCGCTCGCCGGCGTCGTCCCCGTCATCGCGGCAGGCAACGCCGCCATGGACGCGCCTTACTATTATTCCCTCGGCTCCCCGTCGACGGCGGAGCTCGGCATTACGGTCGGCGCCGCCACCAGCCGGATCGACACGTACGAGGCGGTCGCCAGCAGTTCCTTGACGGGTCAAGAGTACGCGCTTCACGCGATGGGCTGGGCACCCGGCACGGATATCGCCGCCCTCCTCGGGACGGATCCGATTGAAGCGGTCTATCTCGGCTTCGGCGACGATGGCGATTACAGGGATAAAGACGTGACGGGCAAAATCGTCATCGTCACGCGGACGCACAACAGCCGTCAAATTCCCTACGGCCGGCAAATCGTCACCGCCCGGGAGCATGGCGCCAAGGCGGTCGTCATCTTCAACGGCACGACGAATGACGCCCTCGACATCTTTAGTCCGAATACCGTCGATCTATCGGAATCAATTCCGGCACGGGACGGCTATATCGGGTACATGGGCTTCCAAGGCCAAAGCGACAGCTTCATCCCCACCTTCGACATGGCGGGCAAGGAAGGCCGCGCCTTGGTTCGGGCCATGCTGCAGCAGCCGGACGCATCGGTTACCTTGACGTTCGACAAGCCCTTCAAGAACGTCTCCCTGCCTGGCGATACCATGGCGGAATTCAGCTCGCGCGGGCCGAACCAGGACAGCAGACTGGGCATCAAACCGGACGTCGTCGGTCCCGGCAACCTCATCCGGTCGTCGGTCCCCGCCTACGGCGCAGCGCACCCGGGTATCAGCTACGACGATGCCTACGAGCGTTACAGCGGAACCAGCATGGCGACGCCGCATATCGCCGGCCTCGCGTTGCTGCTGAAGGATAAATTTCCGGATTGGACGCCTTCGGACGTCCGGGCGGCGCTCGCGAATACGTCCGATCCCTTGGCGGACGAGAACGGCACGACGTACGATGCTTATTCGCAAGGCGCCGGGCGCGCCGATATAGTCAATGCCCTGCATACGGCGGCATTGTTGAAATCGTTGGACGAGATCACGATTTTGGACAAGGACATGAAGCCGGTCACGCTTCCGAGCGAAGCCAGCAGCGTCGCCTTCGGCGTCGTGGATCCGGCCGTCGACGCGAAGGCCGAGAGCACGCTTCAGCTGAAGAGCGTGACTGACAAGACGGTGACTTACGCCGCCAAGACGGAGCTTCACCAGGAATTCACCAACAAGCCCGGATACGTCAGCACCCCGGATTGGGACGGCATCTCCGTCAAGCTGACCGGTCTGGATGCGGACGGCAAGCTCGCCGTCGGCGCCGGGAAATCCCGCACCTTCGGCCTGTCCGTCGAAGCGAAGCCGGACGCTAAGCCAGGCGTGTACGAAGGGATAGTCGTATTGGAAAGCGACGGCGTTCCGACCCTTCACCTGCCGTTCGTCTTCCACATCGGGAAGAAATCGCTCGAGAACGAGAACGCGTTCGGGGGCATCGAGGTCTCGAATAGGATCGTATCTCCGGAATCGCCGATCGACATTACCTTGCATTACAACGGCGAAGGCTATAATGTCCTGCAGCTCGCCGTTGTCGACAACGACGGCAACTATTACGGGCTGCTCGCGGATTGGAGAAGCACCAAGAACGGCTTCGAATCCTTCGTGTCGAAGGGCGATTACGTCATCGAAGACTTTAACGGCAGTTATATGGACGGAACTGGCGGCGAGAGCGGCATTTTCGATCTGTCTTCGCTGCCCGACGGGGAGTACGTGCTCTCCGCCGTGACGGCGTATTCCATCTTCGGCTTCACATCTGCCGCTCATTTCTCGAATACCAGGTTCGTCGTAGACAACGATTATACCGGCGGCGGCAGTCAGCCGGGAGACGGTAATTCAGGAGGCGGCAACCCTGGAGGCGGCAATCCGGGTGGCGGCAATCCGGGTGGCGGCGGTCAACCGGTCTCCGGTTCGCCGCAAACGTCGACGCCGGCGGATAACGGCACGGATGTCGCGGCATCGGTTGTCGGCGCCGCGCAAACGGCGGTGACGCTGGATACGAAGACAAGCACGGATAACGGCGTGCTGACCGCAACCGTTGAGGATGCCGCGCTGGACCGCGCGCTTGAAGGCGCGGCGAAACCGGTCGCGCTCGTCGCCTCGGCTTCCTCCGCGGACGCCGCAGAAGCGGTGCTGCGCTTCACGCCGGCGCAAGCGCAGCGGCTGAAATCCGCGCCGACGGACAGCACGGTCGTGTTCGCCCTGAACGACGCAGCCGTCGCGCTCCCGATCTCCGCGCTCCGCAATCTCTCGGAGGACGCAGGTCTGGTCATCCGAATGAAGAAAGACGGCGATGCCGTCAAGCGCTTCGAGGCGGCTTATCCGGATGCCGGTATCGTCGGCACGCCGATCGCCTTCGAAGCGAGCAGCGTCAAGGACGGCCGCGAGACACCGATTCCGCTCTCCGTTCAAGACACGGTGACCCGCGCCTTCCTGGTCGACGGAGACGTCCAAGCCGCGGCGGCCGGCGCTCTGTACGAAGAAGACGGCGCCGTACGTCCGGCAGCCGCAACCTTCAAGGCCGGCAAGGACGGCGGCACGATCGTGACCGTGGCGCGTCCGGGCTTCTCGACCTATGCGGCGGCGGTGCGCAGCGTCGCATTCTCGGATATCGGCTCTTCGTGGGCGAAGGACGAGATCTCGAAGCTCGCCGCCAAGTTCATGATGAACGGCACAGCGGCCGGCACCTTCGAGCCGAAACGCAACGTAACGCGGGCCGAATTCGCCTCGATGCTGGTCAGAGCGCTCGGCCTGAAGACCTCTGACACGGCAGCGCCGTTCACGGACGTGCGCGAGAATGACTGGTTCGCCGCCGAGGTTGCTGCCGCTCACGCGGCTGGCCTGGTGACCGGCGACAACGGACGCTTCCTTCCGAATGCGCCCGTGAGCCGTCAAGACATGGCCGTCATGCTGAACCGCGCGCTCACGGTGCTGCATGCGAACCCGGCTGCCGGCGGCGGCATCGTCTACGCCGATGCGGGGACGTTCGGCGCCTATGCAGCCGACGCGATTCGGGCCGTCACTGAAGCCGGCCTGATGAACGGCGTCGAGGCGCAAGGCAGCCGGTTCTTCCGGCCGGCCGACGCGACGACGCGCGAAGCGGCTGCCAAAGTCATGTTCCACTTGCTCCAAGCGGGAAACCGGATCAACTGATCGCGCGGCAGAACCGCGTGCAGGAGCCCGCTCGAACGAATAGCGTACCATAACGAAATAGAAGGACCGTTGGAGTTCAACCTCCAACGGTCCTTCTTCATGCGCGCGGAAATGCGGGCTGCCTCCGTTGCTGCTGGTGCTGCGGACGCCTCCGTTGCTGCCATTGCTGCCGATGCTGCGGATGCTGCCCGCCGGGAAATGTACGCCCCGATTCGGCCGCTCGCCCCCGGCCGGCCGCGTGCCCCGGTCCAGCGGGTTTGCCGGCATCTTACCCGAAGGTCCTCGCGTCCCTGTCCGCTTTACGCGTCGTAACGGACCAGATACGGCTGCAGCTCCGTTTGGTAATAACCCGTGCTGTACTCGATGAGCCGACCTTCGAGGTCGTACGTGCGCCGCTGCCGCACGAGCAGCGGCGTCCCCGACGGTATTCCGAGCAGACCCGCGGTCTCCGCCGAAGCCGTGCCGACCGAGAACGCATCGCGGAAGTTGTCCAGCACGATACCTTGCTCCTCGAGCAAATCGTAGAGCGATTCGAACGCCGGCCCGCCGGCCTCCCGCTCCGTCTGCGGCAGCAGGGATGCGGCCAGCTCGTGCCGGATATGCAGGTAGGGACGGTCATCTAACACGTACAGCCGCTCGATGCGAATCGATTCGGGACCCAGCAGGCCATGCAGCTCGGTCCCCGGCTCCGGCCGCTCGACGGTCATGGACAGCATCCGCTTCTCCAAGCGATGCCCCTCCTCCACGAGCAGCTCGGTGAACCGCTTGCCCTTCGAGAGCCGGGAGACCGACACATTAGTGAGCACGATGGTGCCGACGCCGCTTTTCTTCGCGACGTAGCCTTCCTCCGCCAGTTCCCGGATCGCGTTGCGCACCGTCATTTTGCTGACGTTGAACTCCTTCTCCAGCTGCGGCTCCGGCGGGATATGGCCGCCCAGCGGGTAGACCCCGTGCAGAATACGGTCCTTGACGATCTTCTTGATTTGCAGGTACAGCGGGCCTTTCTTGCGTGAGATGGTCATGCTTGCTCCTCTTTCTTCGTCATCCTGGTTAGCGCACGATATCGCCGGCCGTACGGGACAGCGCCTGGATCACGTCCGCTTCCGCGGCCAGCGGCGTATCCCCGTGCACCGTGTGCGCGAGCGCGGCCGCGGCGGCCGCGAACTCGACCGCGTATTGCGGATCGTCGCCGCGCAGCCACGCGTGCATGATGCCGCTCGCGTACGCATCGCCCGCGCCGACCCGGTCGTACACCGGGAAGGTCGACGGCCGGGCGAACCAGAACGTCCCGTCCCGGTATAAATAACCGGCCAGCGTGTGCGTGTTGTCCCCGTTCACCTGCCGGTGCGTGCCCGCGACGACGTCGATCCCGTAGGTCTGCGCGACCTGCGGGATCAGGTCATGCAGCTGCGCCAGACGATCGGCACCGCTGCTCGTCATGCCGAGCGTAAGCAGCGCGTCCTGCTCGTTCATGAAGACGACGTCCGCCAGCTCCAGCATCTCGCGATAATGCGGCGCCGCCGCGGCGTGCCCGCCTTCGCCCCACAGCGACGGCCGGTAGTTGCAGTCGAACACCACCTTGCCGCCGCGGCGCTTGACCGCACGGGCCAGCTGCTTCATCTGCGAGCGCGCGAGCTCGTTCATCGCCAGCGTGATCCCGCAGAAATGCGCCGCGTCCGCCGCCTCGGCGATCCGCTCCCAATCGCCCGCATCGCGCGGAACGGTGTTGAAGCTGCTGCCGAGCCGGTCCGTATAGGTCACCCGGCTCGGACGGAGGCCGAAGCCGTGCTCCAGGAAATACATGCCGATATACCGGCCGCCCCGGTTCACGAACGCCGTATTGATGCCCAGCTTGCGCAGATGCGCAAGCGCGGCGTCGCCGAGCGGATTGTCCGGCAGCGTGCTGGCCAGATACGTCTCATGGCCGAAGCGCGACAGCGCCGAGGCGACGTTGACCCCGGTCCCCGAGAACGAATACGCGAGGCTGCCGCTCTGGGACAGCGTCGAGAAGCCCGGCGTCTCCAGGCGCATCATCACCTCGCCGAACGCGGCGATCCTAGGCATGCCGATCGACCGTCGCTTTCAGCTCTGCGATCAGCGTCCGTACGTCCTCCACGCGCGTATCGCCGGTCGCCGGATCGATAATCGAGGAGTACACATGGGGAATGACCCGCGGAACGCCGGCCTCCAAGGCAATCTCCAGGATCCGCCCGAAGTTGGTCAGGTCGATGCCGCCGGTAGGCTCCAGCGCGAAGCCCTCGTCGCCGCAGGCTTGGGCGACGGCGCGGTATTCCGCCTCCAGCTTCAAGCCCTGCATCGGGAAATATTTCAGCGCGTGGCCGCCCATGTCCCGAACGAGCGCGATCGCCGCCTTGACCGGCACGACGGCCTGTTCTGCGGCGGCCGCGCTGAACACGCCCGTCGAGATATTCACATAGCCGGGCCGGCCGCACGGCGAGACCAGCGCGTTGATCCAGCTCTCCCGGCCGCCCAGGTTGGCGCTGGTGGCGCCGACGGCCGGAAAGATCTGATTGACGTGGCTGCCCGCGTACGACTTGACGATCTCGGCCACGACCGCGCCCTGCCGGTTGTCTCCCGCGCCGAGGCCGATCGATACCGCGTCGCCGATGGCCGCGCCGTATTGCTTCATCGCCGCGACGGCGGACGGAACGTCGGGATATGCCTTGGAGAGCACGCCGACGACCACGTGGCCTTCCGCCGCCTCGTAGATCTCGCGCGCATTGCCGATGCTGCCCGCGAGCACATTCAGCGCCGCTTTGTCGCGGTACAACCGCGAATAGATGTCCGCCATTATTGCTTCCCTCCGATAATGTCTTGGATGCGGCCGATAATGACCGCCAGATCGTCGCCTTGCAGCGAGCGCGGATCAATGTCGAAGTACCCCTGCACCACGCCGTAATCCCGCGTATAGACGGCTATGCCGCCGCCGCGGAGCGCGTCGTTGACCGCCCGCGCGGACAGGCCCGCCGCCGCTTCGTCGATTCGGATCCGGCCGCGGAAGATCGCCCGGCCGGCCTCATCCTGGACGATGGAGACGGCGACGCCCGGAAGCGCGCCCAGCGATTCGAGCGCACCGAGCGCGGCGCGCTCCTGCCCGCTCCTGTCTTCCTTCGCGAAGTACTCGTCCAGCGCCTGCAGCAGGCCGAAGATCGACTCCTTGCCCACCTTCATGCTCCGCCCGATGCCGCGAAGCTGCGTCTTCACCCAGCTCACGTAAGCCGCCTTGCCCGCCACGATGCCGGAGGTCGGGCCTTCGATCGCCTTGGAGCCGCTGTAGATGACGAGGTCCGAGCAGGCCGGGTATTTCCGCAGATCCTCCTCGGCCGCGGCGTCGACGATCAGCGGGACCCCGCGGCGCCGCGCCACTTCCCAGGCTTCCTCGACCTTGATCATGTTCTTCTGCACGCTATGATGCGATTGCACGAACAGAATAGCCGCCGTGCGCGCGCCGATGGCCATCTCCAGATGCTCTTTGCGGCCCTCGTTGGCGTAGCCGGCTTCGACGAGCTTCCCGCCGCCGAGCGCGACCATCGTCTCGACCGGGGCGCCGTACTGAACGTTATGTCCCTTGAAGAGGACGATCTCGTTGCGCTCGGGGAGCTCCTGATGGAGCTTCAAACTCGCGCGCTCGTCACCCCGCGTGACGGCGGCCGCGACGGTCATCGCGATCCCGCTGGAGGCGGAATTAACGATGACCGCGTCCTCGGCGTTCAGCAGCTTCGCGGCGTACGCGCCGGACTTGTCCACCAGATCCGCCATTTCCACATAGCTTTGGCCGCCCGTCTTCATCGCCGCCATGACGCCGTCGGTCGGCGCGGAGACGCCGAGGATGCTCATGCGTCCGCTGGCGTTGACGACCCGCTTCAATCCGTATTTAGCATGCAAAGTACGATCCATGGATCACTGCCCCCTTGGCTTCAATATAGGTACTCGCCGTTCGCGAAGCCCCTTCGGAATCCGTCAGCGTCTTGCAGCCCTGCTTGACCTCGAACACCGTCAGATTCGCGATTCCGCCGACGGCCGGCTCGCCAAGCTCGGGCCGGCCGAGCCAAGCGGCCGCGTTCACCGTCACGGCGTCGACGACCTCCCGCAGGCCGTACCCGAGATCGAGAAACTTGCTCATGACGTCGGCCAGGCTGTAGACCGGCCCTCGGAGCCGATTGTCCTCGTAAATATCCGTGCTGATGGTATGCAGCGGCAAGCCGGCAGCCCGGGCCTGCTCCGCCGCGCGGAACGAGAAGCTCGCCGACCCGTGGCCGACGTCCAAGTGCACCCCGCGTGCCACCGCGTCCAGCAGTGCAGGGATGGGCCGTCCTTGCGCGTCGAACAGGTTATTGGCCTTGCCGTTCAGATAATGCGTGACGATATCGCCGCGCGCCAGCAGCGCCATCACGTCGGCGATCGCGGGCGGTCCAGAGCCGATATGCACCATCAAGGGCAGCCCCGTCGCCGCGGAGAACCGGCGGGCCTGCCTTAACGGCCCGATGCCCTGCTCCTTCACCACGCTCTGGCTGATACGCGCCTTGAGCCCGACGATGAAGTCCGGATAGGTCCGCACCGCTTCCCGGACCGCCGCCTCGTCGATCCATTCCGGCCGGGACAATTCGTCGATGCGCGAGAGACCGATCCGCGAGACGTTCAGGAAAGCCAACAGCCGCGTGACCGACCGGCTCCCGGCTTCCCGCAGCTCGCCGATCCGGTCCGCGCCGCAGCTCCCGGCGTCGACGATCGTGGTCACGCCTTGCTTCACCCCGATCTCGTCGATCGCGTCTCCGTACGGCTTGAACGCTGGATAGGCATGCACGTGCATGTCGATCCAGCCGCCGGATACATAGCCGCCTTCGGCGACGACCTCGCCCTCGCCCGTCCCCGGCGGAACGATCGCGGCGATCTTGCCTTCGTCGATGACAATGTCGGATACGTGTCCGTTCAACCGTTTCATGTTGCGCAGTACAATTCCCATGATTCTCAAGCCTCCTTCCCGTCCGTGCCGGCAGCCCGCACGCACGTCTCGGTCGAGTACAGCTTAACACATCCTAGCATTAAATTGAACATAACGTTATAATGTTTATACAAACAAAAAATAAGGCCGATGGCATCCATCATCCGCATTCGCCGAACGCTATCCCCGGGAGGTCGCCGTGAACGCATTTCTTCATTCGGCCCGCGAGAAGTCGGGCGTCCGCTTCACTTGGAACCGCTTTAAATCCAAATTGCTCCTCACCTACACGCTGTCTTACATTTTGATTTTTTTGATTCCGCTTTCAGGGGTCACCTTCGTCATCTACCATAACGCGACGGGCAATTTGCGCTCGGAGATTGAGCAGTCCAACGTCAATCAGCTCAACCAGGTGCGGCTCTCCATCGACAATCAGATGAACAACTTGATCGAGACGGCCAACACGATCGCCTTCGACGAGCATCTGACCAGATACATGGTCTCGCATCCGTACTACAGCCGCGACGCCATCGCCTCGCTCGCGCGCTACAAGACCAGCAATACGATACTCGAGGAGCTGTTCCTCTACTATCGCGGCGACGACCGCGTGTACTCCAGTCTCGGGATGTCGAACCTCGACCTGGTCTTCAAGAACATCTACCGGTTCGAACGCTGGCGGCCGGACGGCATCGAACAGGCGCTCAACCAAACGCCGTTCAACACCGTCCGGCCGGCCGAAACGGTCAGCGTGCGTTCGCGGAGCGAGTCCTTGCTGGCGATGCTCGTGCCGATCAAGCCCAATGACCCTTACCCGTACGGCACGATCTTGTATCTCATTAAGGAAGCGCAGCTGACCGGCATGATGGATTCCATCCTGAACGACTTCTCCGGCAGCAGCTACATCTTCTCGGGCACGGGCGACGTGCTGACGGCCAACAACCGGGGCGACGCCCTTCGCGGACAGGACGTGGCCTCCTTAACCGCGCTCGCCCCGGGCATCCACAGCTTAGTGCTCGGCGGCGAACGCTATTCCGTCGTCACGGTCAAGTCCAAGACCAACGGCTGGACGTACGCGACCGCCATCCCGAGCTACCAATTCTTCGAGCAAGTCGCCCAGATCCGCACGATCATTCTGCTGGTCTTCGTCTTCACAGCGCTGACCGGCATCGTCGTGGCCATGCTGCTCGCCAGAAGGCAGTATCACCCGATTCGCGATTTGCTGGAGTTCGCTTCGCTGCGGCAGGACGCGAAGGATACGCCGAAGAGCCGAAACGAATGGGACTGGATCAAGCAAACGATCCATGATTATCACGCCCGCATCGACATGCAGGAGCCGTTCGTGCGCAACCAATGCCTCATGCTGCTGTTCAAGCATGGAAAGCCCGACGACCCCGAGATCGAGCGGATGATCGTCCGGTCCGGGCTGGACCTGCCCGAGAACGCCCGCTGCTTCACGGTCATCCTGAGCCTGGACGAGCAGCACCGGGACGAAGGGTCGTGGACCCGCCAGCAGGCGCTGCGCGCATTACTCCACCAGCTGGATCTGCCCGAGCTGCGGGCCCGCCTCTACGGCGTCGAGTTCTCCGTCGGCCACCGGCTCGCCCTCCTGGTCATGCTGCTGCCGGCGGAAGAAGACGACGAGGCGCGGCGCGTCAGGCGGATCCTCGCCGAGCTCGACCGCCGCCTCGCGGAACAATTGCCGCAGCGGCCCAATCTGGGCGTCGGCACCGTATACGGCGGCTTGTCCGGCCTGAACCAGTCGTTCCTCGAAGCGGCCTCGGCGCTGGAGCAGCGGATGCTGACGGACGGCGGTCGCATCGCTTACTTCGAGGAGCTCGCGGAGCCGCCGGCTTCGGCCATGTCCGGCGAGAGCTATTGGATTCCCAAGAAGTGGCTGCTCAAGCTGGAGCAGAGCCTCAAGCAGGGCAACGAAGCCACGGCGCTTCAGCTGATCGCGAGCATGATGGAGAAGATCAAGCATGAAACGCTGCCGGTCGGCCTGCTGCGCTGCCTGTGCTTCGACGTGCTGAACTCGCTGCTGCGGACCGCCGCCGAGCTCGGCATCGAGGACGTGCGCGGCGACTTATCCTCGCTGCACGCGTTCGAAACGCTCGAGGGACTCGAGAGCAAGCTGCGCTCCCTCGCCATGCGCATCTGCCTCGCGGCTACGGACCGGACCGAGGAGGCGCAGCCGACGCTGATGGACGAAATCGTCGCCTACGTCGAAGCGAACTATGCCGATTATACGCTCAGCCTGGAGCATGTCGCCCTCAAGTACGGCACCTCCACCTCCTATCTCAGCCGCAGCTTCAAGGAGAAAATCGGCTTGAATTTCACCGAATACATCTGGCAATGCCGGCTTAAGGAAGTAACCCGCCAGCTCGTGCATACCAGCGCGCCGCTCAAGGATATCATCGAGCGCGTCGGCTATCTGGACGCGCCGAACTTCATCCGCAAATTCAAGAAGGAAACCGGCTTGACCCCCGGCCAATACCGCAAGCTGCACGGCTCCGTCTCCCTGGAGGCGTAAGCGTCCGGCAACCGCATGCAAGGAGCTGTCTAACGTACGGGTGACGTTAGACAGCTCCTTGTCGCGTTCCTATCCGCCTGCCGATCCTGCGTGCCTATCCGCTCGGTTACTCCTTCGGCTCATGCAGGACGTAGTCCACCAACTCGTCGAGCGGAACGGTCGCCAGGGCGATCGCCGTGTCCGTCACGCCGTAATAAATGTACAGCAGGCCGTCCTTCACCACGTTGCCGGTCGGGAAGATGACGTTCGGGATCTGGTAGCCGAATTTCTCGTAATACGTCTCCGGCTCCATGATGAAGCGATGCGTCCGGGCAATGACCTTCTCCGGATTCTCGAGGTCGAGCAGCATCGCGCCGACCCGGTACACGATCTGGTCGTCCACGCCGTGATACAGCACGAGCCAGCCCTTGTCCGTCTTGACCGGCGGCGTCGAGCCCCCGATCTTGCGGGATTCCCACGCCATGTTCTCGGCCTTGGCCAATAGCTTCGGCGCTTCCCAGTTCACCAGGTCCTCGGAGTAGGTGATCCACATCGCCGCCTTCTCCGTGCCGTACGCTTCGCCCACGTACTCCTCCGGCCGCCGGAGCAGCGCGTACTTGCCGTTGATCTTCTCCGGGAACAGAATATTGTCCCGGTCGTTAATCGTCAGCTCGGTCGTATCCGCGACGAACTCCCAGTCGATGAGATTCTGCGATTTCGCGATGGACGAACGGGTCAGCCAATGGCCTTCCTGTTCGCCCCAGCCGTCCGGATACGCCGGGAAGGAACGTTCCGGAACGCCCGTGTTCGTCGGATAGTAGTTCATCGCGCAAGGACGCAGCGCGTAATTCATGTAGAATGTGCCGTCAAGCTTCACGACGCGCGGATCCTGCACGCTGCCGTACGGGAAGCCCAGCTCGTCCGGCGTCAGGACGGGTTCGTCCTTCACGTGGGTGAAATTCACGCCGTCCTCGCTCCGCAGCAGACCGAGATAGTTTTTGCAGGGGGTCAGCGATCCTGCGGTCCGTTCGATCATATAGAAGGTATCGCCGTCGAGAATGACGGCCGGATTGAAGACCGTCGCTTTCCGCCATTCGTACTTGCCGGGAACCACGATGGGATTGGCGGGATGCCGGGTAATGTTCATGGGATTGCTTCCTCCTCAGCAGGCTTCCGCGGATTAGTTGCCCTTCCAGCGGTCGTAAGCGGTTTGGTAGATTTCGGCCATGCGTTCGCCGCCCATCTTCTTAATGGTCGCGACATAGCCGTCCCAATTCGTCAGCGGCTCGGCGCCGGTCACGAACTTGGCTTCCATCTGACGCACGTACGTATTGAGGTCGGACGTCATCGCCGTCACCTCCGCCTGCTCTTCCGGCGTCAGGAACAGCACCGGGAACGGAATGCGGGCGCCGCGGTCGAGCAGCTTCGTCTTGGTCTCGTTGGCGATCCAGGCGTCCACGTCGCCCAGCAGCCCCTTGTCGATCTCCGGCAGGTTGATCGTCGGCGCGGGAATCCCGTAGTTCGGCGTAATTCGGGAACGGTATTCCTCGCGGTCGCCGCCGTCCGGCACGGGCAAGTATTCTTTCGTGAAGCTGGCCTTGTCCGTGTATTTCCACAGAATGCCTTCCGGCCCTTTGTTGAACATCGTCGCGCCTTCCACGGAGTAGGCGTAATCGACCCAGCGCATGGACGCTTCGGGCGACGGATTCGTCTTCGAGATGGCGAAGGCGCCGGTGTTGATGCCTTTGTTCTTGGCGATGGCCGGCTTAGCCACGGAATCGCTCTTCACCGGGCTGAACATCGGGTCGTCGGTATTCGGCTCTTCACCCATCATCTGGAACGCCGTCCACGCCGAGAACAAGCCGAGCTGGTTGTTGCGCGCCTTCGCCTCGCGCTGCTCGCTGGTCTGCGAGAAGCTCTCGTGATCGAGCAGGTCATCTTTCCAGAGCCGGTTCAGGTAGGTCAAGTAGTCCTTGTAGCCCGCTTCGATGGGGGTGTAGTGCACCTTGTCGCTGTCGTCCACGTAAATCTCTTCCTCGTAGATGCCGAAGGCGCCGAGCAGCCACGTTCGAATATCGCGCAGGCTGTTGCCGGGCGAAGCGGAGGACAGCGGAATTTCGTCGGGCTGGCCGTTCTTGTTCGGATCCTCGGTCTTGACCCGCTTCAGGTAGGCGTACAGCTCCTCGGTCGTCTCCGGCAGCTTGGTCACCCCGAGCGCCTTCAGGAATTCGCCGTTGTACCACAGCGGGTTCCGGTACCACGGCTGGTTAAATTCAATGACCGGCAGCGCGTAGATATGGCCATCGGGCGCGGTGATCGATTTGCGAATCTCGGGATTGTCATCGAGAATCTTCTTGACATTCGGCGCATAGCCCTCGATCAGCTCCTCGAGCGGGAGCAGAATGCCCTGTTCGCCGTAATTCATTTGCTCCGCCGGCGTCAATCCCGCCGCGTAGAAGATGTCGGGATACGTCCCGCTGACGAACACCAGGTTTTTCTTCGTTTCGAAGGCGTCCTTCGGCGCGTTTTGGAACGTCATATGAATGCCCGTCTGCTTCTCCATCTCTTGAAACAGCGGCATCTTGTCCCAATTCTGAATGCCCACGTCCGGTCCCATCATGGTGAGCGTCAAGGGCTCATTGACCACGGGGAAGCCTTCCTTGTTCACGTTGTCCGCAGCGGCGCCCGGCTTGTTCTCCGCCTCTTTGCCCGCCGAGCTGCAGCCGGCCAGCGCCCCCGCCAGCATCGTGCCCGCTAGCAGCAGATTCCACTTCTTTCTTCCTGTCTTCATAACGCGCTCCTCCCTTAGCTAACCTGCCGTTGTGTTTATAATAAACGAAGACGTCCGATTCCCTGAAACAAAAGCGTATGCCGTTCGAAGCGATCAGCTCGCTCGCCTCGTTCGGGGAACGGCCGGAGCTTCGGATATTCGCGCGGAATCGCGAATGGTCAGCCCTTCACCGAGCCGATCATGACGCCCTGCACGAAGTAGCGCTGCAGGAACGGATAGACGGCGATGATCGGCAGCGTGGAGACGATGATCACGGCGTACTTCACCATGGAGGCGATCTCCGCCTTGGACGCGGCCAGGCTGGCCGCCTCGCCGCTCAGCACCGCTCCGGTCGTCTCGGCGCCCATCTGCTGCAGCACGAGAATCTGCCGAAGCACCATCTGCAGCGGAAACTTGGTATTGTCCTGGAGATAGATCAGCGCGGAGAAATAGCTGTTCCAATGCCCTACGCCGTAAAACAGCGCCATGACCGCGATAATCGGCGCCGACAGCGGCAGCACGATGCGGGCGAACAGCCGCAAATTCGTACAGCCGTCGATATGCGCCGCCTCCTGCAGCTCCTTCGGAATCGTCGACTGAAAGAACGTCCGCGCCACGATGATGTTCCACACGGATGCCGAGACCGGCAGGATGAGCGCCCACATCGAATCGATCAAGCCCAAATTCTTGACGACCAGATACGTCGGCACCAGGCCGCCGCCGAAGAACATCGTGATCAAGAGCAGGATCATGAAGAACTGCCGGCCGACGAAATCGCCGCGGCTGAGCGCGTACGCAGCGGGCAGGGTCACCGCCAAATTGAGCAGCGTGCCGATGAAGGTGTACAGAATCGTGTTGCGGTACCCGAGCCAGATCTTGGCGTTATCGAACACGAGCTTGTAGCCCTCGAGCGTGAGCCCCTTCGGCAGCAGCCACATCTCCCCGGAATTCACGTACTTCGGCGTGCTGATCGACGCGCTGACCATGTAGATCAGCGGATAGAGCACGATGACGAGCGCCGCCGCCAAGAAGAGATAGATCAGGACGAGAAAGAGCTTGTCTCCTTTGGATTCTTTGATTGCCGATACCATCGCGGTGGCCTCCTCGTTTACCACAGACTGTTGTCGCTGGTTTTTTTGGCGATGCGGTTGACCGTCAGGAGCAGGATCGCGTTGATCGCGGAGTTGAACAACCCGACGGCCGTCGAGAAGCTGAGCTGGTTGTTCAGCAAGCCCGATTTGTAGACAAAGGTCGAGATGACATCGGAGGATTCGATGTTCAGCGAGTTTTGCAGCAGCAGGATCTTCTCGTACCCGACGCCGAGGATGTTGCCGACGTTCAAGATCAAGAGGATGGCGATCGTCGGGACGATCGTCGGGATATTAATATGGAGCACGCGCTTCAGGCGGCTGGCGCCGTCGACGATCGCCGCTTCGTGCAGCTGCGGGTCAACGCCCGACAACGCGGCGAGGTAGATGATCGTCCCCCAGCCGGCGCTCTGCCACACGCCCGAGAGCACGTAGACCGTCTTGAACCAGCGCGGATCCTCCAGGAACGACGCCGGCTGCAGGCCGACCCATTCGATCATCCGAATCAGAATCCCCGAGGACGGGCTGAGGAACGTGATGATCATGCCCGCCATGACGACGATGGAGATAAAGTGGGGCGCGTAGGTAACGGTCTGCACGCTGCGCTTGAAGAACCCGTTCTTGATCTCGTTGAAGGCCAGCGCGAGCAGGATCGGCAGCGGAAATCCGACCGCCAGTTCGTACAGGCTGATGCTGAACGTGTTCCACAAGAGGTCCCAGAAGTAGTAGGAATTGAAGAACCGTTCGAAGTTGTCGAAGCCGACCCAGCTGCTGCCGAGGATGCCTTTGGAAGGCAGGAAGTTTTTGAACGCGATCTGCACCCCGTACATGGGCACGTAATGAAAGACGAGGAAATACAGCAGGCACGGCGCCATAAACAGGTACAGCTCCCAGTTGTGCAGAATTCGTTTTCGCAGGGAGCCCTTCTTGACTTCCTTGAGGCCGGCCGTCCGCGTCCGGGACGTCAGCGCTTGACTTGCTTTCACATGCACCGTCTCCTTTCCATGGCTCTTCCGCCGTATCCGCATGAAGGCCGTTCGATTCCGTTAAGCAAGCGTATTCATTTCCGTCTTGCCCGCTTCTTACGACACATTCTAGGAAATCGGCGGCCGAACCGTAAATATGTCGAATCTGAATTGTCATGCTGAAAACCCCCGCCATGCCAGGCATGACGGGGGTTTTCAGCGTAAGGACGGCCGCGCTCGGCGCATCGTCCGGCGTGGCGGATATGTTGGATTTGACTGAACGATCGCGTGCAAAGGATACATATTGCGCCCAATGGCGTAACCGGCGCATCGCGCGTCCGGACACGGCAAAAAGGCAGCCGGCCGCTTAGTAGCGACGACTGCCTTGGCGCTGCAGTGCACGATGGCGTCCTCACCGCGTGACGAGGCCGCCTAGATTAATACAACTCGCTTACGGCGATGAGGAGCCATCGACCGTCGATCCATGCCATTCCACGATACCCCAAAGGCGGATTATTTCCCGGGCGATATCGGACGGCGTCTTGTTCTCCGTGTCGATGACGGCATCCTCCAGCTGCTTCGCGGCGAGCTCCTCGGCGAGCTGGGCCGAACGATTTAGATGCCAATTCAGTGATTCGACGGTCTTCTCCCTGCCGCGAATCCGGGCATGGTTGACGTCAAGCGATGCCGTCAGCCGAACCAGGAAGAGATCGGCACCGGGCACCGATTGCCGCACCCGGTCCAGGTCGTCACGGCTCTCCATGACGCTCGGAATAATCAGGCACGCGGCTCCCGCCCGGCGATAGTTGGGCCAGATGGCAGCCAGATTGCTGAAGCCAAGCGCCATGTTGAACGGATCCTCCTCGGGCGGAGGATACCCGCGCCTGACATGATCGAGGTCGACCACCGCATGCGGAACGGCATGGTCGTATTCCAGTATTTCCGATACGGCGTCTGCCGCGCTCGACTTGCCGATGCCGACAGGTCCGATGATGATCAGCACGGGAACTCGCGCGTTCATCGCGTTCATCGCGTTCATCGCGTTCATCGTATTCACCTCCGAATGAAGCATTGCGTTATCCCATTGTCCCTCTCACCGTGCCTTGGCGGGCGGAATAAGCGCATCCAGCAATTCCTGCCGATACTGATTAACTGCGGGGTCATAGACGCCGAAGCCCGCGCTGAATTCCCAATACGCCCAGCCGAAGCCGCGCTTCTCCGCTTCCCCGCGTACGAAGGCCGTCCACCGCGCGCGCGAAGGCATGTCGGCTTTGCTGTACGCGCCGAATTCGCCAAGCCAGACGGGACGGCGATGCTCCTTGGCCCACGCGTCTACCTTGTCGAAGGCGCTCACGATCGCATTCGGGCCGGCCGGATTCGTTTCCGCCGGATTCGCATTATAATCGCGGAACCATTCGTCCACCCACTTCACCTGCTTGGCCTCGGGCACCGGATCCGTCTGCCGCGCCGGGGGACCCGGCCACTCGACGCCGACGGTTCCGATCTCCGGACCCGACCATTCCGCCCCCTGGTGGGTGAAGGGGAACGGATCGTAATAATGGAACGTCGCGATGGCGTTGCGTTCGTCATCCGGAATGTCGAGCGACGGGAGATCCGCGTAATTGCTATAGTTGACGGAGCCGACGATAACCGTATGCCACGGATCCTCGCTCCGAATCGCATCCAGCGTTTTTTTCAGCAGCCGGTTCCATTTGGACCAAGTCAGCGACCCATGCGGTTCATTGAGCAGTTCGAGATACACCTTGCCGGGCAGCTCCTTGTACCGCGCCGAGATTTGCTTCCATATCGCCAGGAAACGAGCCTCCTGCTCCGCCGGATCCACGTAGAGCTCGTCGTAATGGTGCACGTTGAGCACGACGTTGAGCTCCTGCTCCAGCGCCTGGCCGACGACCCAGTCGATGCGCGCGGCGAACGCGGCGTCAATGGCGTAAGGCGCCTTCGCGTCCGCATGCGCCGACCATTTGATCGGCACGCGGACCGTTTCGAAGCCCGCTTCCCGGATCGTCTTAAAGTAACTCTCCTGTAACGTGACGCCCCATGCCCCTTCTACCGGCGCCTCGAGCGCGTTGCCGAGATTGACGCCTCTCCCGAGCCGCTTCGCCTGCTCGAAGGCGTCCAGCGGCGCCGCCCCCGGGTCGCGCTTCGGCAGCTTCGGGTCCGGCGCGGCCGAGGGCAGCGCGGATGGCGCCGGGTCGGGAGCCGCCGGGACCGGGTTCTTCTCCGCGTTCTTCGCCGCATCCTTCGCTGCATTCTTCGCCGTATCGCCCGCCGTATCCGCACTATCGCCCGCCGCCGGCGCGGCACTCTCTGCCTGGCGGTCGGATGGCGCATGTCCCGAACCTTGCGGATCGTCCTTGCATCCCGCCGCCAAACCGAACGCGAACGCAAGCATGGAGACAACGAGCGCGGCACGCCATCTTTTCACGATCTCCCAGCCCCCTCGAAGCCAAGCTCATTCTACGTTTTTTTCGAAAATGAAGATCACTTCTCTAGGGTTGAATTTACGCCGCAGTTCTTCCCTTCGCAGCAGCCCGCTTGCATAGTCGTCTTCGCGGACTCGCTCCAGCTGCTCCATGTTCGGGCCGAAGGCTACCAATTCGATGGGCGCAAAGCCGTTCTTCAAATAAAACGCTTCGACCTTGGGATCGTCCGCCGAACCGACACCGATTGTCCGATAGCCCTTCCGCTTCACGGCATTCTCGAATACGCGCAGCATGCTCGTGCCCAGCCCGGCTCTGGCGTAATGCTTCGTCGAATCCAGATTGACCGCGATCCCGTTCAAATTGACGGCTGCCGGATGCTTCTTGGACGGACTGCCATAGCACACCCCGACCACTTCGCGGCCGTCGACCGTTACGAAGTACAAGCCGGGATCGCTCCGGGCCCGCCGCACGAATTCCTCGAAGCTCTCTCTGTCCAAATACTCGCATTGAAAGGCATGCGCCTGTTCATAATCCGTTTCCGCCAGCAGCCGAATCTCCTTCCCCATCAGGCACACCTCCGAAAGGATAACTAGGCCTCGGACACGCGATGCGTCCACGGCCGGAACCCGGGCCATCGCCCCGAGCAAGGAGCTCGTCTAGGTATAGACGGCCGCCCGGATGCTTCGCTCGAGCGGCGAGCAGCCGTCCGCTCCTTCCCGCTGCAGCGACAGTCTCTCCTTGAGCGGCGACGTCCGGTTGCACATGAATCGGACCTTCCCGCTGTGATTCGGCGACGCGGCGTGCACGAGGAACGGATGGCACAGAATGACGTCTCCGGCTTCTCCCGTCGTCTCCACGACCTGCAGCCGCGCGCCGTCCTCGTCGACGTGGGCCTGATCCATGAAATAAGCGTTCCGCTCCTCCACGCTCAGCCGCCCGCCGTCCCGTCCCGTCAGCTTGGCGAAATACGGGTGCTCATCGTGCAGCGCGTGAATGCCTTCCCCCAGCTCGACGCCGTCCGGAAACTGGGTCAGGAGGCGCGCGACTGCCTTATGCGAGCCCTCGACGACCAGTGTGCCGCCTCCGCGCGGCGCGATATCGGAGAAGAGGCATAGGCAGAGCAGCCCTTGCTCCGGCGAATCGACGTAGTGCCGGAAATGAATGCCGTCCCAATGCCAGCCGTTCGTCGGCACGGCCCAAGGCTCGCCCTTGCCGACGAAAAAATTGACCGGCCACCAGCCCCAGCCCGGGAGCTTGTCGTCCGCCGTCTCGCCGGCGACGAAGCGCTGCCGCGTCCGGCCCGCGCCCGTCAAATCCTCGACGGCGTCGGCGAACAGCGCCGTATTGCAGACGTCGAAAGCGGCGTTGCGGTAATTCTCGCGGATGTTGACCATCGGCTCCCGCCACGTCGAGGGATCCTCGCGTACGACGCCAGCCTTCTCCTTCAGCTGGCCCCATAGGAACGACTGCGCCTCTTGCGCCGCTTCCCGCGGGAAGGCGCCTTTAATCTGCACATAGCCTCTGTCGATGAACTGTTCGATTTGTTCTTCCGTCAGCACCCGCAAACTCATGCTTCCATCAGCTCCTAAGCTAAAATTGGAATCTTCCGGCCACCCGCGGTTACGCTTACCGTTAGCCGACGACGCCCGAACGCTCGACGCTCTCGACGAAGAAGCGCTGCACGAAGAGGTACATCGCGATGAGCGGGGATATCGCGAGCAGGATTCCCGTGTCGACGATCAGGGACACTTGGTTCGGATCCACCTTGACGTTCGTTCCGCTACCGATGCCCATGATGCCCGGCAAGTACTGGTTCACGTCGGCAGGCAGCGAGGATACCTTGATCGACATCAGATCGCTCGCGCTGTTGAACAGCGAGGCGTAGAAGATGTCGTTGTACTGCCAGACGAACGCGAACAGAACGACGGTCGTAAGCGGCGGAATCGCGTTCGGCAGCATGATCGTGAAGAAGGTGCGGATGCCGCCGGCGCCGTCAATGAGCGCCGCCTCTTCGATTTCGCCCGGCATGCCGCGGAAGAACTGCCGGAAAATATAGATGAATAAGCCGGACTTCAAGCCGTTGGCGAAGGCGGCCGTTATCAGCGACGGGCCGTATGTGTTGAGCATGTTGATGCCCTCTTTGCCGGTGATCAGCTGGATGACGCCGAACAGGTCGAACGAGCGGAAATGAATGTACATCGGGACCATCAGCGTGCTGGACGGAATGAGGATGGTCAGCACGACCAGCGTGAAGAGGATGTTTTTCCCCGGGAAGTTGAACCGGGCGAAACCGTAGCCCGCGAGCGAGCACGAAGCCGCCTGGAGGAGCGTCGTCGAGGCCGCGAAGATGAGCGTGTTCTTCAGCAGCGGCCAGTAATCCAGCACGGCCATCGCATACCGCACGTTCTCCATCGTGAAATGCACCGGAATCATGTAGATCGTCGGATTGTAAATATCCGCCTTATCCTTGAAGGCGACCGACAGCTGCTGCAGGATCGGATAGAGAATGATGAACGATATCCCGATGATCAGCACGTAACGGAACATGAGCCACAGCAGCGCCGCCGTCTTGCTGCGCGCCTTCTGCATTTGTATGACGACGGCTTCGTTTTGCAAATCGGGCAGTTTCAATACCTTCGCCCTCCTATCCGCTTAATTGTAGTAGAACACTTTCCTGGACACGAGAATGCCGACGATGATGAGGATGACGCTGATCACCGCGGTATAGATCCAGGACATCGCGGCGCTGAGCCCGAAGTTTTGCGACTGGAACGCCGTGTTGTAGATCGTCGTCGTCACTTGGCTGTTCGTGAACGAGTCGATGATCGTATAAATGATGTTCGTCAGGATTAACGGGCTGACCATCGGGAACGTGATCTTCCAGAACGTCTCGTACGCCGTCGCGCCCTCCATCTTGGCGACCTCGTACATGGACGCGGGGACCGATTGGAGCGCGGCCAGGAAGATCAGGATCTGCACGCCGGAGCTCTTGATTATCTCGTAGATCCGCTGCACGGCGCTGATGATATAGTCGATGAACCACAGCGGGAGGCCCGCGTCGGACAACGTGAAGGCGAGCGACAGCGGGTCGAAGCCGTTCTGCTGCTGTCCGAGCTCCTTCGCCATCTCCGAGCTGCCGGTCAATTGAATGAGGCCGGACGTCTGAGCCGCGGCAATGGCGCCGGAGGCCAGAATGACCGGCAGGAAGAAGATCGCGCGCGCGAACGGCCGCCCGACGAACCTGGTGTTCAGCAGCGTCGCCGTAAAGAGGCTGAAGAACAGGATCATCGGCACGTTCCAGGCCATCTCGCTCAGCGACTGCGTGAGAATGCGGTTGAAATTCGGATCGATCGACAGCGCGTTCTTGAAATTGCCCCATCCGATGAAGTCGAGCGAATACCCGCCTCCCGGGGAGATCTTCATGTTGCTGAAGCTGAAGCGGAGCGATTGGAACAGCGGCGTCACGAACAAGAACACGAAGCCAAGCAGCCATGGCATGATGAACAGGATCCCGAGCAGCGCGCGTTTCTGCGTCAACGTCAATCGTTTGAGGTTCACGGTTCGTCACCATCCACGGTAAAATTTTTCGCGCCGATTCGCACGTCTTGAACGGTGACCGGCTGATCCGTATAGTTCACGTAGATCGACGTGCCGCCGCTGTACCGGACCTTGACCACGCCGGGCATGAGCCGCGCATGCTCCGCGATCGTCTCGCCCTGCAGGCCGGCCAGCACGCCGTTCAGCTTGCCGTACAACTCCGCCGCGCCCTGCAGCCAATCCGCGTACTGCGTCGAGAACAACGTCTCGTACGCCGTCAGCTTCAGCTTGGAGGACGACTCGTACGACCAGAAGAAATGCGGCGCCGCGCCGTATTCCAGCGAACGGAGCAGATGGTACGACAGGTCCTGCTCGTTGTCCAGATTGATCGGCGCGCCGGCATAATCCTTGTAGCCGTGGACGACCATCTCGTAGAACGGCACGTCCTCGTCCTCGATGGCGTAGGCGCTGGAGGCCATCGGCACGTTCAGCAGCCGGTCGGCGTATGGCAGGGCGTACGCATTGCCTCCAGTCATCATCACGTTCGGATAGCGCTTCTCGATCTTGCCGAGCTGGTCGGTCACGATATGCTTGGCGACGTCCCGGAACACGACGCGATTGACGCGATAATCGGCCGTCAGCGTATCGCCCATGTCGCGCAGCGCGACCGAATCCAGCCCGTACTTCCGATAGCTGTCGACGAACCGGTCCACGAAGTACGGCAGCTTCGCCGGCGACAATAAGTAGAAGGAGCCCCATTCGGCGTTCATCGCGTTCAGCGCACGGTCGAAGGGCTGCAGCAGCGCCTGCTCCCGCGTGACGAAGCGGGCCGCATCCGAAGCCGGCTTGAAGGCGCGGTTCTCGCGCAGCACGTGCTGGAATGCGACGTCGGGATACAGGTTGCCGCCCATGTCCTTCAGCTGGGCCGCCAGCTTGGACAGGTCCGATTTGCTTCCCAGCTGGCCGTCGAGCTTGACGGTCTCCGGAACTTTGTGGTCGATCCCTTCGTTGAACCAGCCGACGTAGCGCATCTGCACGTTGGACACGCCGGCGTCCTTGATGTCCTTGGCGATTCGGCTCGCTTGCTCGATCGTCGTCATCGTCATCAGACCTTTGTAAGGCACGCCGAGGAACGATTTGCGCCGGTCCACCGCGCCGAGCAGATCGACGTAGAACGGCAGCTGCGCCTGCGGCTTCAGCGGCTGCAGCACGCCTGCCTTCACCAGATTGTTCCGATACAGCGCCGCCATGCCCGAGTACGATGCCTCATCGCCCGATAGGAAGTTATACCGGAGCAGGATGTCGCCCGCGAAGCGATCGTCCGTCAGCAGCTGGAATTCGTCCACTTTATTGCCTTTGTACAGCTCGAGCTCGTCTTCGCCGCGAATGGCGAAGCTGGCGTAGGCGCTGTTGTAGGCGTTTTTGCGGCCGCTGACGTCCGCGTTGATGCTGGCGATGCCCTCGCCCTCCTCGATCGTGGCGAACCACGCCTCGTCGCCCGCTTTCATGCCGAACACCGGCAGCCGCGCGGCTTCGGCAATCTGCCCGCGCCGCTTCGAATTGTCGTTCTCGTCGTCGCCGTACACCCGCTGCACGTAGACCTCTTCGCCGATTTTGCCGTTATTCAGGTGGATCAGGCTGCCGGAGCCGTCGGGTACGAGCATGTAGCCCTGCTCATCCTGGCCCGCCGCCCCGAAGAAGTCGAGCAGTTCGACGGAACGGATCTGATAGCCCTCGCTCTCCTGAATGTCCTTCACCGGCACATGCACGAGCAGCGAATCGCCGGAGAGGCTGTATTCGATCGGAATCGTGAAGTTCGGCTTCGTCGACGCGCTGCCGCCGGACGCGCCGTTCTCGTCGTTGTCCGCCTGCAGATCCTCGGCCGTGTACCCGGCTTTGGCGAAGGCGTCGAGCATCCGCTTCAGCACGAGCGCGCGCGACACTTCCGCATCCAGCCGCTCGAGCACGTCCGGATTGTCGTCCAGCGGATAATACCGGTTCGCGACGTAATCGGCCGTCTTCTTGTCCAGCTTGCCCAGCACCTTCTCCTCCAACCGCTGCTTGCTGATCCGCTTCGGCAGCGCGTCGATTCCGAGCGACGTATCCCCGATCGTATACGTGATTCGGACGCCGTTCTCGATCCCTTCCGCCTTGAACTGCTTCCGCTGGATGCTGTCCGTAAAATTGGTGATCACGCCGAGCGTTCCGATCGCGTCGCGGTAGTTGACCGTTACTTGCGCGGCCAAGCGGTCCTTCTCGAACGGCGATGCCTTGGCATCCGAGGCGATATCCCCCGGATTGCTGTGCCATGCCTTGCCGCTCGCCCGGTTGAGGACGGCGATCTCCGTCGTGTCCGGATTCATGTAGAGCGCGAGCGCGTCCGTCCTCGCGACGAGCTTCATGCCCGGAACGGCGCTGCCGCTGTCGGTCAGATACGCCAGCTCGCCCGCCGCGGCGGGCTTTATATCCGCTTGCGCGTAAGCGGCGATGTCGGCGGACGGCGCGCCTTGCGTATACAAGCCATAGCCGAGTGCCCCGATCCCGACAATTCCGATACCGGCCAACGCCGCATACCATTTCGTTCGTCTGTTCATGGGTGCGGCCTCCTTTAGGTCCGGAAGATGAGTTCGCGGTACACGTCATAAATGAACCAGTAGATCTGCGAACCGAGACTGAACGCCAGCGTGGCGATGAAGACGACGAACCCCATGGCGATGACGGTCAGCGCCATCGTCAGCACCGTCTTGGCCGGCGTGTATTGGTGAACGGTCATAATCCCCACGAAGAGCAGCACGACGAACCAGATGGCGGAGATGCTGTTCAGGAGATAGTAGAACGCCGTCTCCTCCTGCGTCATGAACCGGCTGATGAACGTCATCGGCAGGTTGATGAGCACGATCGGCAGCAGCGCGTACCCCGTTGCCATCACGATCTCCTTGAACTTCCCTTCCCCTTCCATGAGCGTCGTGATCGACCAGTTCGCGATGCAGAATAACAAGAAGGGCAGAATCGTGAACTGAAGATCGTCCAGGCTGTTCAGCGTGCGCGGATCGACCCGGTTGACGAGGAAGCCGGCGAATTGCTTCTGCAGAATCGTGGTCAGGATGAGCGCGAGCAGAATCAGCAGCGCGACTTTCAATTTGCCCTTGCCCTCGTACTTCATGTCCCAGAATCCGTCGAACGGACGCACGATCAGATGGAGCGGAAATTTAAGAAAGTCCTGCTTCATGGTTCACGGCCCTCCTTCGGATGACTCGCCTTGCCACGCGATACGCGATGAACGCCACGACGAGGGCAAGCGCGACGGTCATGACCGTGCCGAAGTGTTCCTTCAGCACTTCCCGGCGATAGCGCTTGTACGCGACCGAGAAGTTTTTGCGGCTCATGCCCAGCTTGAAATATTCCATCGCCTTCTCGTTGTCCTTCTGCATCAGGAGCGACTTGCCGATGCCGAGGTAAGCGATTTCATAATTCGTGTTCAAGCGAAGCACGTCGCTCCATAGCTTGACGGCGGCATCGTCGTTGCCGTTGTAGTGCTCCGTCGTGGCCTCCCGGACCAGGGTGCCGAATCTCGTCGGGCGGAAGAGGACGATGTTTTTTTTGCCGCTGTCCAGCACCGCGAGCTGATCTCCGAGCTGCTCGACGGCGACGGGCGTATTGAACACCCCGAGCTGGTTGCCCCGGCCGCCGAAGGCGTACAGCAAATCGCCCTCGTCGTTGTACGTGAACAGCCGCGCGCGGTTGGCGTCGAGCGCGACGTACATGCCGCCGCCCAGCACCTTGATGTCGGTGAACTTCGGCGGCCCCGAATTGTTGCCGAACATCCGGAAGCGGATGTCGCCCTTGACCGGCCAGTAACCGAGCCGCTTCAGGACGTCGTCGCCGGACGGATTCAGCCGCCTGATCGGCGTGTCGGACGCGATGTCGATGGCGGTCGCGTAGACGAAGCCTTTGCGGTCGATGTCGACGTTCGAGAATTCGGTCGGAATGAACAGCTGCATCTGCGCCTTCTGCGCCTTGGTGGACAACGACTTCCAGAGCCGGTCCCAGACGGATGGCGACACGTTGATCGTGCCGACGTAGCCCATGAAATTGTTCTTGTCGTCGAACTGCATGATGCCTTCGAATACGCCGCGCGCGATGACGAAGACGCGGTCCGCCGCGTCGACCGTGACTTTAACGGGCACGAACTTGAAGCCCTCGGGCAGGATGTCCGATTTCGGATTCGCGATAATGCGGATCAGCTCGCCCTGCTCCGACAGCACGACGACGCGGCCGTGGTCGGTGTCCGCCACGTACAGCTCGTTCTTGTCGGAGACGAACAGGCCTTGCGGCGCCGCGAAGCCGTCCTCCTTGCCGTCGTTCATGAACGTCCGGATGACGCGGCTTACGCGCAGGTCCGGACCCAGCACGACGATCCGCGCGTTGCCGCTGTCCAGGATATAGGCGGTCTTGTCCGGCGCGACGTACAGGTCGCTCGGTTCCTTGAAGTCGCCGATTCCGAGGCCGGCGCCCGTAATCGCGGCATCCGGCACGTACGGGGCCGGCAGCGGCGAGGAGTCGCCGTAGTAATCGTATGTGTAGGCTTCGTACGGCGCTGCCGCCGACGCGGCCGGAATGCCGATCGAACCGGCCAGCGCCAGGACGGCGACCAGCAGCAATACTCGCTTCAAGTGCACGCTTCCACCCCCTCTAATCCTTCATGCCGGATGTCGTCATCGTTTCGATAATGCGGCTTTGCGAGAAGACGAACAGGGCGATCGGCACGCTCATCAGGATGAGCGCGACGGCCGAGCCGACGCCGGCGCGCGCGATGCCGCCGAAGATGATCTGGTTCGACGCGTAGTGAAGCGTCTTCAGCTGCTCGCTGTAGATGAAGCCGTTGCCGTCCGTCCCCCAAAGCATCTGGAAGAGCAGGATGATCAAGGTCAGCCAGGCCGGCTTCACGTTCGGCATGACGATTTGCCAGAAGATCCGGTATTCGCTCGCGCCGTCGATCTTGGCCGACTCGAGCAGCGCGTCGGGAATCTGCTCCATGAATTGCTTCATGAGGTACAGTCCCAGCGAGAACGCGAACGCCGGCACGATCACGGCCCAGTACGTATCGATGAGGCCGATCCAGGACATGACCATATAGTTCGGAATCGCCGTGACCTGGGGCGTGAACATGAGCGAGAGCACGACGACGGTGAAGACGAGCTTCGATCCGGGAAATTTGTGCTTCGCGAGCGGATACGCCGCAGCCGAAGCCAGCAGCACGTGTCCGACCACGCCCATCCCGGTAATGAAGAACGTGTTGAAGATGTAGCGGGTGAACGGCACCCACGATTGTCCGAGCAGCGTCATCAGATCGATGAAGTTGGTCAGCGTCGGATGCCGGACGAAGAGCGTCGGCGGGAACAGGAAGATCTCGTCGAGCGGCTTGAACGCCGCGTTGATCGCGTATACGAGCGGCAGCGCCATGAAGGCGGCGACGGCGGCCAGAAACACGAACAGCCAGAACGTGCCGGCGAACGAACGGTTCACCCGTTTCTTGCGAATAGGAAGCGCTAACCTCATCGTCTAGTCTCCCACCCTCCTGAGAAGTCGCTGCACGGCCAGGTTGGTCCCGACCATCAAGCCGAACAGCACGGTCGCGATCGCCGATGCGTAGCCCATCTCGAACCGGATCGTACCGAAGTCGATCAAGTGCGTGACGATCGTTTCGGCCGCGTAGTTGACGCTCGGGAAGCCGGCCAGGTAGATGGACACGTCCGCGATCGCCAAGGACGCGGTGATCTGGATGACGGCCCCGAACATCAGCTGCGGCTTCATCGAAGGAAGCGTGATGAACCACAGCTCCTGCCAGCGGTTCCGGATACCGTCGACCGCGCCCGCTTCGTACAGCGTCTTGTCCACGGTCTGGAGGCCCGCGATGAAGGCGAGGAAGCCCGTTCCGAGACTGAGCCAGAGCTGCACGAGGATGATGATCGGCATGATGTATTGCTCCGTCTTCAGCCACTGGATCGGGTCGAGCAGCACGCCCAGCTTGATCAGGAACCCGTTCGCGATGCCGTAGCGGTCTCCGGAGAAGATCATCTGCCAGAGGAAGTAGACGTTCCCCGAGATCGACGGCGCATAGAAGATCAGCGTCATGAACGCGCGCAGCTTCGGGCGAAGATCGTTGATGATCCAGGCGAACACGAAGCAGGCCAAGTAACTGAGCGGTCCGGTAATGACCGCGAAGAGGATCGTGTTCTTGATCGCGATCAGGAACACGTCGTCCTCCAGGAACAGGCGGGCGTAGTTCTGCCATCCGATGAAGCGCGGAAATTCGAGCATATTGAAGTACGTGAAGCTGATGACGACGGACATGATCACGGGCAGCACCGTGAAGACGACAAACAGCAGCATGTAAGGCGACATCAGAATATAGGAATGCTTATGCGCCTTGATTTCCTTCCACATGACCGCCCGCCGGCTTGTCGTCTTCACGGCCGGCTTCCCGGCGGCTGTAGTCACGGAAGGCTGACTCGGTGTACCGATCGTTGACACGCGGATCCCTCCTTATTCCGGCAGGCCGAATTCTTTGCGCTTCGCTTTGATCTCGTCTTGAATGTACTGGGCGTAATCCAGGATCGCTTCGCGCGCTTCCGTGTTTTGCTCGACGACCACTTTCAGGAACGCGTTCTGCAGATGCCGCCCGGTAAAGTAGCCGCCCGGCACCTCGGGCACGCCTCTGACGTACGCGAACTGCGCTTGGAGATTCTCGTAATCGGACACCGGCCACGGCAAGCTGTCGAGCGCGGCGATGTTCGCCGTCGGATACCGCGCGGATGCTCCCATCAGCGCTTCCATCTCCCGGCCGAAATCCGTCTGGGTCTTCTCGCTGGTCCACCATTTCATGAATGCCCAGGACGCGTCCTTGTCCTTCGCGCCGCTCAGCATGAGCGTGCCGTTGCCCGTGCTCGGCGTATCCCTGCGGATGGTGCCGTCCGGCTGCTTGGTGCCCGGGATCGGCGCGAATCCCCACATGCCGCGGATCTCCGGGGCGAATACGGTCAGCTGGTTGTACGTGGTGTAATCGACGATTCCGATCGGCATCTCGCCGGTGCGGAACCGGTTCGCGAAGTCGAATTCGCGTTCCAGCTTGTAGTCGCTGTACAGGTCCGTCCACGCCTTGAACGTTTCGACGCCGATCTTCGAGTCCAAGTCGGATTCCGTGCCGCCGTCCCGGTAGAATTGGCCGCCGTTCTGCATGAGCAGCGAGCCGTATATCGAGTTCGGCGGGATGTTCTGGCCGGGCACCGGCACCGCTGTCTGCGGAACCGTGATCGGCATGCCGAACTGCATCCGGTTCTTGCTTAGGACGGTGAGCAGCTTATAGACGTCGTCCCATGTCTGCGGCACGTCCAGGCCCAGCTCCGCCAGCACGTCCTTGCGGTAGAACAGCATGTTGAAGGTTTGGGTCTCCGGCAGCGCGTAGACGCCCTTCTCGTACGTGTACGGCACGAGCGCGCTGTCGCGAAACCGCTTCGCCACGTCCGGATAATCGGAGAATTGCGTCAAGTCGGCCGCCGCGCCGCGCATCGCGTAGTTGACCGGGATGTCGTTGCTGATCTGCATCGCGACGTCCGGGCCGCGGCCCGCCAAGGTTGCCGGGAGCAGAGTGTTCATTTGCACGAGCTTCAAATTCACGTTGATGCCCGTCTGCGGCGTGAACGTCTCGTCGATCATCGCCTTCAGCGTGTTCGCCTGGTCGCGGCCGCTGCCGACCCAGACGGTGATCGATTTCCGGTGCTTCTCGTCCGTGCCGTTGCCGATCTGGTTGTAATCGATCACGAAGGAATACGCGAACGTCGTCAGCTCGTGCTTCAGCTTGGAGAAGAAGCCCTCTCCGGACGAAGGGAATTTTCGGTCCGGCGGCGCGATGTACAGCTCGTCGAGCTGGAGCGGCATCTCGATCGCCTCCTGCAGCCAGGTGCCGAGACCGCCGGCGTTGCCCTTGAACGCGGCGAGGCGGCGCGGAATCGTATCGGGCTCCTTCACCATTTCCTTCAGCTGCAGCGCCATCGTCTTCAGAAGCGCTTCGGAATCGCCGCTTCCGCCCGACAGCCGCTCCAGCTCGGCGCTGACGGCGGTAAGCCGGTCGCTCTCGGATTGGAACGTCTCCAGCATCTGCGGCACTTGCTTGTCCAAGCGGTAATCCCGGAATTTATCCGGCGACGCGCCGGTAATCATGATGATTTTGCGATACATGTCATTGAGCGCGTACAGGCTCTCTTTCACTTCGCGGATGAGCGGAGCGAATTCGCCGAGCGTATTTTCCAGGCGGATGACGTTCTTGCCTTTCTCTAGCTTGAACAGGTACGGCTCGCCGCCGCCCAAGACGTCGATGCGGTATCCGTTCTTGTAGCGGAACGGGAGCCGTTCGGCTTCCTGGAACGGAACCTCGCCGTTAATGAGCAGGCGGCGCGTCGCGTACAAGCCGCGAACGAATTCCTGCTTGGATTTCATGGCGATCTTATAGAGTCCCGTTTCCGGTACGTCGACTTCCCATTCGATCCACTGTCCCGGCAGACGCCAGTTATAGCCGCCAATCGTATTGACCCGGATGAGCTTCGGGCTGTACGGCGTAACGGAGGAGGTGGCACGCTCCGTCTGCGGATACAGCGTCGGCGACGACTTCGCGACGGCCGCCTCGGCTTGGACGGTAATCAGCTGGCCGCCGGCCGCCTTCAGGCCGTCCTGCTCGTACTGCTTGAGCGCGGCTTCGTACGCTTCGGGCTGCCGCTGCTGGTACAGCTTCAGCGTATGAATGACCATCGGCTCCCGCTGCGAGACCAGCGTGAGCGTGTGGCGGCCGTTGCTCAAGTAGAATTGGAACGGATCGGCGTAGTAGCCGTCGGAATCCGCGAGCAGCGCTTCGCGCCAGTCCGGCTTCTCGATCTGCTCCGGGCGCAGGTCGTTGCCCAGATTGTCCTGCTTCACCTGATCCAGCTCGTTGTCCCACACGCGGGCGAATTGCAGGTAGGACGCTTCCGTGAACGGAACGGCGCCGTCGATGCGCAGCGCCCGCTCGATGCTCGAGCTCTTGCCCGCGATCGGGTAATATTGCAGCGCGATGTTATAGAAGCCCGCTTGCGCCACCTCGATCTCCCAGGATACGCTGCCCTGCTCGCCGGTCTTAAGCGACGAGCCGGGCTGGCCTTCGTAATCGTCCAGCTTCTCGAAGCCTTCGCCCTCCGTCTCGGCGTAGCTCGCGGCATCCAGGACAATCTCCCGGTCGGCGAAGGCGGCGTTCGCGTGCGCCGCCAGATAGTCCGCATAATCGCCGCGGCCATCCTGCGTCGGCGTCCGGGCGGCTTCGGCGAACGCCGATTGGCTTCCCGCGGCCGCCGTGCCGTCCTGCCCCGAGCGGGTCCAGACGACGAGCAAGACGATCGCGATGACCGCGCATGCCGACGTCATTCCCCATGTCTTAAGCCGTGTTCTCCTTCTCACTATCAGCCCTCCCTAGCGGCGGCTTGATCGGCGGATCTCGCATCCCGCTGACGAAAGCGCACTCGCGTACCATCGTCCTCTTGGAACGTACAAGGCTATAGGCTCGCCTAACCCGTCATCTAAAGGGTTAATCGTTATTATCCACGCCGATCGCCGGCCGTTCGGCACGCTCCGCATGGAAAAGGAGGGTTGTACCGGCACGTCCGGCCTCCCCTCCCTACACCACCGGCAAGCGTCACTGTTTTATTTCAATTTATCGAGCGCGGCTTGCGCGGGCGCTTCGTACTTCTTCACCGTGGCGGTAACGGATTGGTTCTTCTTGATGATGTCGTCCATGACCGCGTAATACGGGTAGTCGGCAATACCTTCTTCAAGCGAAATGCGGCCTGTACCGTTGATGTGCTGAAGCGTCATATCGATGTCCTGTTGGTTTTTGAAGAGGGCTTCCAAGCCGTTTTGACCGAGATATTCTTCAGTCGAAGGAATGTCTTGGAGCTCTTCATAGATGTGGTACACCATTTCCGGCTCTTTGACGCCCTTCGGAATGACCCAGCCGTTCTGGGCGGTGTTCGCGTAGGTGAACTTGCCGTCGCCGCTCGGACCTTGCGGGTTTGGCACGACGCCGATTTCGAACGGCAGACCGCCGACGTTCCAGTCGAAGTTGTTGGACATCGCAACATCGCCGTCTTTAAACGTGTTAATTTCTTCCCAGCTGTTTTTATCGCCTTTTTTCAATTTGACGACGTTTTCTTTGTTGTACAGCCGGTTGATGAATTCCAGCGTTTCGATCATTTTCGGATCCGTGAACCCGATGGTCAGATCGTCGTTGACGAACAGCGCGCCGTTCGTGACGCCGAAATCGCGTGCTGCGTTTGGCGCCGAGTTCGCGAATCCCCAAGTATCGGGCTTACCGTCATTGTTTGTATCGGTTGTGGCTTGCTTCGCGACTTCAAGGAATTTATCCCAGTTCCATTGACCGCCCGCGTACAGGTCTTGCGGATCCGGCAGGCCGAGCTTCTTGAACAGATCGCGGTTGTAGAACATGCCTACGGTCGATACGCCTTTGCCGCCGAAGAAGTATTCGTCGCCGAGCAGCTGGGGCAACTTGATCGTATGTTCTTGTTCGTTATTGATATCGCTGGTGCCTTGGGTGTATTCGCTGAGCGGGAGGATCAAGCCTTGTTTGATCGGAGCAAGCGCGCGCTTGAACTCTAGGATGGAGATGTCGGCCATGGGCGTTCCGGAGAGCGCGGCCGTCGTGAACTTATCCATGTATTTATCGAAGGGGATGTTATCGTATACGATTTTGACGTTGTACTTTTTCTCGACTTCATGCAGTTTATCGAGCGCTTTCTTGGAATCGGCCGTATCGCCCTTCGGCATGCCGTCCCACCAGGCGGAGATGTGGATCTCGCGTCCGCCGAGATCGATCGGAGCGGGCTCGTCCTCGTTCCCCGCCGCCGCGTTATTGCCGGCCGCGCCGTTCCCGTTCGCTGCCGCGTTGCCGTTTGCTGCTGCGCCGTTGTCCGCTGCAGCGCCGTTGGCAGGCTGATTGCCTCCCGAATTCCCGCTGCCGCTGCCGCCCCCGCACGCCGTTAACGTCAGCATTGTGGCCGAAAGCAAAATTGTAAGTGCTTTCAAATTTTTCATGTGCAAAAACAACCTCCCGCTTTTTAAATGAGCAATACTGGTTTGCTCCGGCAAGGTCTACCGGTTTCCGAGATGGCTTTTCAGTCCCTCTTCTTCGTAACCGTTTTCATTTCTAATTGAGCGTGCCCCCATCACCACCGGTTTGCGGAGTGTTTGACGACTTGCATGTAAATAATAGCATCGTAACCCAAATTCAGTCAATTGAATTTTTGCAAGATTCACAACATTTTGGCGTCTTTGGCGCAGCTTTGTTTTGTTCCGTTATTTTATTAGCGTCATTCCATAGCCGCCGCGCACAAAAGAAGCCTCTGCCTCTCATCGAATTCGTTTGCAGCGTCTACAAACTATACAGAAAGGCGGAGACTTCCGGAAGCATCCGTGTCGGATCGAGCTAGAGCATTCTTCATTGGGCCTAGGATTGGCGAGTTGCGGTCGTTGTGCAGGGCAATGCGTCGTCTTGCGGAGCGTCAATGCGGCGCGTTCATGGGCCGTATAGGCGGCAGGATGGCCAGCCTCATGGCCGGCAGAAGTGAAAGTCGATGTGTGCGACGAACGGTTCGGACATGCGGGTGCAGCCTAACAAAAGCAAACAGGACGTAACGATAACAAAAATTAAGCAAAAATTTAGGAAGCCGCAGCAAGCTATTGCGCTTCTGCGTCCGCTTCTTCCCGCTCGGCTTCTCCGCTCAGCGGGTAGGCGTAGTTCTCGCGCAAAATAACGTCCGCATAAATCAGTTTTTTCTCATGCGCGGTTCCCGGGTTCTGAATGCGCCATAACATCTGATCCACGGCGCGCATGCCGAGCAGCTCCTTGTTCACGTTCACCGTCGCGAGAATCGGATGGGAATGGCAGGTGTTGTCGAAGCCGGTTACCGCGCAGCGCGCGGGCACTTCGATGCCTAGATGGGTGAGCTGATCGATCATGAACTTCGCGTTGTCGTCATGCGCGCATACGTACACCTCCGGCAGATCGACGGGCCGGAATTGCTTGAAGAGCAGATAGATATCCTGCGCTTCGGGGCCGATCAGCATAGGGTCCTGGCGCAATTCGATCCCGCAGCTCTCCAGTACGGAACGGAACGCGAGCCACCGCTCGAAATAGCTTTGGGCATCCTTAATGTTCCCGACAAATTGAAACTTGCGGTACCCTTTGCTGATCAGCTTCATCATCATCTGCTGCATGCTGTTGTAATTATCCGTGAAGATCGTATCGCACGCAAAGACGGGATCGCTGTGGTCGACCATGACGACCGGGATGTCCATTTGCTTGATTTTGAGCAGCATTTGCGTCGTGACGGTCCCGATCGTGATAATGCCCTGAATCGCCTCCGGGTTCAGCAGCTTGAACACGTGATCGTCGGATGGCTCCGTTATGGTGATGATGTCGAGCCCGCGCTGGCGAAGGCGCGAGGACACGCCCTCGAATACCGGCCCCCAATAAATATGTTCCCTGTTCTGGTACCGCAGGTTCGGAAACATGACCACGATCGTGCCGCCCCACTTGACCCCCTCGACCGCTTGCAGCTCGCCCGTGAAGCGCTGCTGCGGATCGTTGTTCTTGAAGTACCCGAGCTGGCCGGCGACGCGCAATATTTTCTCCCGCGTTTGCGCGCTCACGCCGCTCTTTCCGGATAAGGCGCGAGAAACGGCGAACTTGGACACGCCCGCTAAGTCGGCGATTTCTTGCATTCTTACTTTTCCTCTCATGCTGTCCCATCCGTTTCTCTTTATATTTGTCGTCTAAAGCGCCGCTTCGTTCGCTCAGCCCCCCGATTTGCCCGCCGGCGCGATCGGCCGCAAAACGATATGATCCGCCTCCAGCCGCAGCAAGACTTTGTCCGCGTCCTTGGCGCCTACGGCTTCCAAGTAGCGCTCGGGCACTTGAATCCTGCCGGAACGATCCATGACGGCATATTCGATATGGGTATCGAGCTCCGTCTCTTCGCCCGGCGCGCCCTCCGGCTCGCGCTCCTCCGTTCGCCGGATCATCTCCGAGGACGTCCGGCCGTCCCGGATGAGCACGACGCGCTGCACCTGCTTGGCCAGCTCCAGATCATGCGTCACGATGACGATGGTCAAGCCCAGCTCGGCGTTCAGCCTGCGGAGCAGCGCCATGATCTGGTCCGACGTCCGCGTATCGAGCGCGCCCGTCGGCTCGTCGGCGAGCAGCAGCTTCGGCCGGTTGGCCAGCGCGATGGCGATGGCCACGCGCTGCTGTTCGCCGCCCGAGAGCTGCCGAAGCTTGTGGCCGGTTCGCGAGCCGAGTCCGACCGCTTCGAGCAGTTCGGCCGCGCGAAGCCGTCTCTGCTTCCGGTCATGCAGGAGCATCGGAATCTCGACATTCTCCCGCGCGGTCAAGTAGGGTACGAGATTCCTCGCTTTATTTTGCCAAATAAACCCGACCGTTTCGCGTTTATAGACGTTCAGCTCCGGGTCGGTCAGCTTCAGCATATCCTTGCCGGCGATCGTCAATCGGCCTGCCGAAGGGCGGTCCAGACCGCCCAGCATATTCAGCAGGGTAGACTTGCCGCTGCCCGAATTGCCGATGACCGCGATCATCTCGCCTTGGTTCACCTGCAGGTTCAATCCTTGCAGCGCTACGACCTCGACTTCGGCAGTTTTATAGATTTTAACCAGATTTTCGCATGTAATCAATAGCTAATCCTCCCCGAGCTTGACCGCTTGGTGAATCTTCATCCGCTTCAGCAGCCAGGTCAGAATGACGAGCGCGGCGGCCAGCATGATACAGGTCGAGACGCCGAGCCGGAAGACGTCCGCGCGGTCGGACACGACTTGGAACGGCGGCACGATCCGGCCGGGATCGAACGAGAGCTGGAACAACGGCACGTAGATTCGCCCGGCGGCGAATCCGGTCGCGATGCCGATGAAGAAGCCCGCCCCCGTCGTCAGCAGCTGCTCCAGCGTCATCATGCCGAGAAGCTGCCGGAAGGAGACGCCCATCGCGCGGTAGATCCCGAATTGCAGCATGCGTCCCTGGAGCGACAGCAGCCAGAAGAGCATGAAGCCGAGGAAGCTGACCGCGAGCGAGATGATGAATCCCAGCGTCATGACGCCGTTGATCGCCATCCGGAACGGGTCCATGCGGCTCTCGGATATGCTGCCGATCGTATCCTCGAACTTCTCGAGCTGAATCCGGCGCTTGCCCATCTCGTCAAGCAGCGCCTGCCGGTCCGCGCCGGGCTTCAGCTTCAGCCAGACGTCGTACGGCTCCAGGGCGAGCTCGTTCTGGATCGTGTCCAGGTGGCCGACGATCAGCATCGGATTCCGCGGCTGACCGCCATCCGCCTGAGACCCGGCGGCGGGATTCGGGTTGAAGGCCGGAAAATACGGGATGATGCCGTATACGACGAGGCGCGTCGGGCGAATCCCTTCCCAGCCGACGTCCAGCGTGTCGCCCGCTCGGGCGCCGTAATAATCAGCCGCGGTCTGAGAGAGCAGCACCGCATGCGTGTCGGAGGCGATCAAATTCAGGTAGTCGTAGAACGGATACGGCGTCAGGCCGTCCTTCATCCATGCGGCGCGGCCGAAGGCGTCCGTATCGATGCCCACCAGCTTGACCTTGCCGCTCTTCGTGCCCAGCCAGGCTTCCCCGTCATCCTTCGTAAATACCTTCGCGGCCGTATCGACGCCCGGCAGCGATTCGATCAGCTCGAACGGCGGCTCCAGGTAGTGGATCATGTCCGGCGGCGGCGGCTGTGCCGGCTGGGCCGCCTGCGTCACCGGCGAGGCGGCCGGCGGCGCATCGTTCTCCCAATGCTGGCGAAGCACGATGTCGCTGCCGGCGGCGTACCGGATCTGGTCTTCCATGTTCACGTTCAGCGTGCGTGCCGTATTGGCATTGTAGATGCCCGTGCCGACGGTCAGAATCAGGAACAGCATGAGTCCGTGGTAGATGCGGTTGCGGCGGATGACCAGCAGCAGCGCCGTGTAATATTGCGGCGCCCACAGCCTGCGGCCCATCCGGTAGACGAGCGCCACGAACAGCGGATACAGCCGGATCATGAGCAGGCCGAAGCCGAGAATGAACATCGTCGGGATCGTGTAGAGCAGCGGATCGGCGGACAGCGACTTCCCGTCGAGCCCCAGCTTGACGAGATCCGACATCCGCTGGCGGAACGCGTAATGGCCGTACAGCGCCACGGCGATCAGCACGAGGTCGAGGGCGAAGAGCTGCCAGACGGGGCGTTTCCCTTCGCGCGCCTTCGCCCGCTTCTGGTCGACGATCGACTGCTTCGTGGCGACGAAGACCGGAATCAGGCTGAGCAGCCAGGCGGCGAGCACCGCGCCCGCCGCGTATAGCCAGCTCTCGGCATTCATGTCCGCCTCCATCGAGCCGCGGCCGACGAAGCTCAGGAACGTGCTCGTCGACCCGAGGACGCGCGTGAAGGCGACGCCGAGCCACGGACCGATGGCGAAGGCCGCCAAGGCCAGCAGCCCGAATTCGGCCGCGTACATCAGGACGAGATGGAATCGCGACGCGCCCCGGCTGCGAAGCACGGCGATCTCCGCCTGCTGGCGCTCGACGAGCATGCCCGTCACCATGAAGAAATAAAACGCGATGAGCATGAACAGCGGCACGTTAAGCGACCAGAGCAGCGCGCGCAGCGTCTTCTCCCGTTCGCCGTAGGCCGCCATCGGCTCGCTGCCCGGCACCGAGACGGAGGAGCTGACCGAATAGTTGTATGACCCCAGCATGTCCGCCGCCAGATCCGTCTTCAGCCGCAGGACGTAGGCGGCCGTATCGAGGTCGAACCGCGTATAATCCCCAATCGCCGTCCCGCCGAGCTTGCCGATGACGATCGGGCGCTCCGCGACGAAATCCCGTTCGAACAGCGTGTCCGGCAGGAAGAGCGTGTTCCGGTCGTTCTTCAAATCCTGCATGCCCCAGAACGGATCGTTCAAGTCCCGCTCCGCGATGACGGCGACCGGCTTGATGCGGATCGCTTGCTTCACCTTCGGATCCTTGATCGCGTATTCCTGTCCGAGCAGCATGCCGAGCTGTCCGAGCGCGCCGTCCGTGACCATGACCTCGTAGACGCCATTCGCCATCGCCGCCGAAGGCAGCCGGCCGTCGATCAGCCGGACATGGTCTTCGATGCCGGAGCGCATGGCCAGCTTGGCGCTGCGCTTCACGTTCGGGTCGACGCGCGCGGAATCGGCCGGCGTGAGCCCGAACCGAACCGTCTCGACCAGCTTCTGATTCTGCGCAACGTGGAGCAGCGAGCTGCCGGCGATCTGCGCGGACCAATACGCGTCGAACCGCTTCAGCACGTTCGCCTGCGCCTTCGGGTCGTCGGTCTGCATGGTGAACTGCGCGGCGATCATGCCCGGGTGATCCCCGGTCCGTTCGTAGCTCCGTTCCAGGTCCAGCACGAGCATATGATGCAGCACGGCGTTTTTGTAGATCGGCATGCTCGACGTCAGCGCGATGCACAAGAGCATGCCGCCGAACAAGCAGAGGACGAGCCAATAGTTGCGGGCCATCTTGCGCAGCAGCATGATGAGAACGGACATCATTCCCTCGATTCCCCCCGGTGGCTTAAGGAAGAATGATCTTCATTCCTTCCTGGACGCCTTTCACGATCTCGTATTCCGTCGCGGTGGCGAGACCGGTCTCGATATCGATCTCCTTGCGCCGCTCGCCTTCCAGCACTTGAACGAACGTGCGTCCGAAGTACGTGCGGACCGCGCTCTTCGGAAGCACGATGACATGATCGCGGCGGGCCGCGACGATCTTCGCCTCCGCATGCGCGCCGAACGAGGCGCCCTCGGGCAGCTTGTCCAGCTCGATGTACACGGTCTTGCCGTATTCGTCGCGCAGCCGTTCGTCGGCCGTCTCCGGCGCGGAGGCCGGCGTCTGCGCCACCTTGCCTTTGTACGTCCTATCCTTATACGTGACGTCCGCTTCCATCCCGAGCTTGATGTCGGCGAGCGCCGGATTGGCGGCCGCTTCGAGCGCCAGGCGCATGCCGTCGGGCCGGGCGACCGCCGCCAGCACCCGCTCCGCGTCGAAGCGGTCGCCGGGCTGCAAATCGGTCGAATAGGAGACGATGCCGTCCTTCTCGGCGCGAATGACGCTGCTGTCGGCCTTCGCCTTCGCCTTGTCGTACAGCAGCTCGGACAGCTCGAGATCCAGCTTGGCAATATGCGTGCGCTCCGCGTTCCCGGTCGTGACCGCCTCGTCTAGCGCCAGCTTCTTGCGCTCGTAGTCGATCTGGCGCTCCAGCAGCTCGACGTCGGCTCCGTCGTTCTCGAGGGTCACGAGCACGTCGCCCTTCTTTACGGCGCTGCCGGCCCTGACCTCCACCGAATGGATGACGCCCGGGCTCCGCAGCTGGTAGTATGCGACCTCCGTCGGCACGAACGTCGCGGAGCCCGCGACCTGCTTCACGATGCTTCCGCTCTTGGCGTCGATTGTCCGGACTTCGGCCTGCGCCGGCTTGACGAGCGGAGGCTTCAAGGGCGCTTGCTCGCGCGGCAGCAGGCTGCAGCCCGCCGCCGCGGAGCATGCGGCGAACAGTACGCCGAGCGCGAGCGCCCGGGCTTTATACTCGCTTGACGCTTTCCGAACCAATACGCCCATCCTCCAGTGCATGAACCTGATCGACGAGATCCATGATGTGGGGGTCGTGCGTCGTGAGCACGACGCTGACGCCCAAGGTGCCGACCAGTTCGCGGAATACTTCAATGATCTGCTTGCCCATGCGGGAATCCAATTCGGCCGTCGGCTCGTCCGCCAGGATCAGCTTCGGCTTATGGGCGATGGCCCGGGCAATCGCGGTCCGCTGCTGCTCGCCGCCGGACAGCTCCTGCGGACGATGATGCATGCGCTGCGCCAGCCCGACGAAGAAGAGCGCGTCCTCGGCCAGCCGCTTGCGGCCGGAAGCCGGCACGCCGGCAATCCGCAGTCCTAGTTCGACGTTCTCGAACGCGCTCAAGTACGGCACCAGAGCGAACGATTGGAAGATCAGCCCGATTTCCTGCTTGCGCATCTCGTTCTTCTGCCGTTCGCTCATGCGGCTTCCGTCTCTGCCGCCGTAGAAGACCGCGCCTTCGCTCGGCGCGTCCAGCGCGCCCATAATGTTGAGCAGCGTCGTCTTGCCCGAGCCGGACCGCCCCTTCAGCGCGATCAAGGAACCCGCGCCGACGCGGAGCGTGGCCCCCCTTAGCGCAACGACCTGCGTCTCCCCTCTTCCGAAAACGCGCGTCACGTTGCGCACATCCAAGATCGGCGCCCCTGACGCCTCTAATTCGCGCAAACCCAATCCCCCTTCGTCAAGCGGCATTGTTCGCTACAGTAAACGCTTACATTTCCATATCTCTACTATAGCAAACCGTTACCCATTCGTACATGATCTGTTATGTGATTTTAGCGTTTCTGTTATGAATATTTTTAGGAGGATCCTAATATTCCGCCAGCCGCATAGAATCAGCGCAATCCCCACTTATACGGGCACGCCAAAAGCCCCGGAGCCTCGCCCTAAGCTTGCGCAAGGCCGATTGGTTCTCTTTATGCGGGCTCCTAAACGATTGCGGCTTGCCGCCGTGCGGCGTGCCGCCATTACGAAGAACCGTCTGCCGGCGGCAGACGGTTTACAGACGGTCACTCATCGTTCGGAAGCGGCAGCACCCCGCCGTACATGCGGCGCGTCCCTTGATAGGCGCGTCGCATTCGCGCGGCCTGCTCCGCGGGATATTCGCTCAGCTTGCCGACCGCTTCATGCAGCGGCAATATGCGGCACGCTCCGGCCTTGCCGCGCTTGGCGAGGCTTACCCAGGTCGGGATGCCTTCCACGCCGGCGAGCCGGACCCGGCCGCCAGATTTGCGCAGCTTCAGCCTGACGATCATCCCGGTCAGAGCCGCGTCCTTGCCGTGCAGCCGGGTCGAGACCAAGTTGCCGAGCGAGTAGATGGAGAACCGCTTCCTCGTCCGGCCCGCGACGTCCTTCACGGTTCGCATGACTGCCGGCTGAAGGACATGCGGGTGCGCGCCGAGCACCGCGTCCGCGCCGTGCCGGAACAGGAAGCGGACCCACCGCTTCTGGTGAAGGGCCGGGCTGTGATCGTACTCGAAGCCGCAGTGCATGCACACGATGATGAAATCCGCGGCCGCCCGCAGCCGCTTCATATCGCTGCGGATTCTGGCGCGCGCGAGCTTGTGAACGCCCGCCGGCTGGTTCTTCGGTACGGCCATGCCGTTCGTATCCCGCGTATACGACAAGATGCCGATCCGGATGCCCTCGACGTTCCGCACGCAGAGCGCCCGCGATTCCTGCGCGTTCCGGTAGGTCCCGGCATGGCCGAGGCCGTGCTTATCGAGCACGTCCAGCGTCCGCCTCAGTCCGCGAACGCCGTAATCCGCGCAGTGGTTGTTGGCTGTCGTGACCACGTCGAAGCCGGCTGCCGCCAGCGCCGGGGCTAATGCGTCCGGGCTTTTGAACACCGGATTTCGATTCTTCGGATTCCGCTTCGTCCTCGTGAAGTCCGCCTCCCGGCCGCCGGCGAAGGTCGTCTCCAGATTGCCGATCGTCAAGTGCGCGTCCCGCAAATAACGGGCCACCGGCTCGAACAACTGCCCGAACGCGTAGCCTGTCTCTCCTTGCTGGTCCGACCCTCCCGCTTGCCCGCCCGTACGAATGCTTCTAAGAAGCAGCGGCTTCATTAACAAATCGCCGACCGCCGCGATTACGATTTCCTTCGTCATTCCGGTTACCCCCGATTGATCGGCAATTCCGATACACTACCATATGCCTGCAGGGCGGAATGGGTTTGCCTGTGCATATCGGACAGGATCACGTATAATCTTCTTAGATGTAATCGTTTTCAACAATAAAGAGACGAAGTGCGGGGAGGCCCGGCATACGCGGCGGCGCGGCGGCCAGGCGCTCCCATACGCAGACGTCTTGCGCGACTACAGGATCGGGAGTGAACTCGCATGATGAAGCTTCTGCTCGTCGAGGACGAGTCCGACACGAGGAAGGGCCTGATGAAGCATATCCGGTGGCAGGAGCTGGGCGTCGGGGTCGTCGAAGAGGCGAAGGACGGCATTGAGGGCCTCGAAGCGGCGATCCGATTGCAGCCCGATATCGTCGTCTCGGATATCCGCATGCCCGGCATGAACGGCATCGACTTCACCGCCGCGGTCCGGGAACGGTTGCCCGCCTGCAAGATCATCTTCCTGAGCGGGCATTCCGACAAGGAATACTTGAAGGCCGCCATTCGCATTAACGCGGTCAGTTATGTCGAGAAACCGATCAATATCGGCGAGCTGCAGGAGGTGATCGCCAAGGCCGTGCGGCAGTGCCGGGACGATCGGAACGCCGATCGCCTGAACCTGACGTTGACCGAGAGCCTGCCGTTCATCCGGCAGAAAATCGTAAGCGGGCTCATCCGCGGCACGATCGGCGACGACGAACTGACGCGCAGCCTGCGGCTTGCCGGCGTCTCCTTCGCCCCCGGCTGCGCGTATACGGCGTCCATCGTCGTCCCCGCCTACGACGAGGGCACGCCGAACGAGGCGAGGCTGCGCGGCTCCAACCGGATCATCGACTATCTGCATCAGGCTTCGAACGGCTTCGCGCACTTGGCCGTCATGCAGGATGCCGACCGGATCGTCGTCCTCTCCGCGCACCGGCCGGACCGGCAGAAGGAGCTGGCCGCGGTCTACGCCCTGCTGACGGCGCATCTGAGCGATCGCGATCCGCCCTGTCCCAAGCTGTCCTGGCTCGCCGGCATCGCCGCGCCCGGCTGGCCGGGCATCCGGGCGTCCTACGAGACGGCGGCCGAATTGCTGAGCCATCTGTTCTACTACGACTTCGGCACGATCGTCTATGCCGCCGACAAGCCGTTCGCCGCGTACAGCATCGCGCGCGAGCTCCTGCCATCCTACGCGAAGCTGCTGCAGGAGCCGGACAAGGAGGCGATCCTGTCGTTCGCGGACCGGCTGTACCAGACCATTCGCACCAAGACCGGCACGCCGGTCGACGACGTTAAGAACCTGTTCTACCGCATGCTGCGCCTGCTCGCGGAGCAAGGCGAGAAGCGCGGCCTGCACCCGAGCCAGCCCGAATCCGGGCAGGAGGAATACGACTGGGCGATGATGTCCAAGATCGGCACGTTCAAGCAGCTGAAGGACTACTTCCTGCGCAGGGCAGCCGCTCTCCTCGACCGCATGGCGAGCCTGGAATCCAACTCCCGCGCCGTGCAGGACGTGAAGAAGTATATCCAGGGCAACTACGGCGACAAGGAAATCACCGTGAACATGCTGGCCGAGCATGTCCACCTGACGCCGACCTACCTCTCGTCGCTGTTCCGGAAGGAGACCGGCAAGACGATCAGCGAGTATATCACGGAAGTCCGCATCGCGCGTTCCGCGGATCTGCTGATGGAGCCGCAATCCAAGCTGTACGAGGTCGCGGAGCGGTCGGGCTACAACGACGCCAATTATTTCGCGAAGGCGTTCAAAAAAATAACCGGCATGACGCCGACGCAATTCAGGAGAAGACATAAACCGTGAGACATCCGCTGCGGACCATAACGGGGCTGTTCACGAACATGCATATTCGGGGCAAGCTCCTGATCTCCTATTTCATCCTCATCTTCCTGCCGCTCGCGCTGATGACTTCGTTCTCGTACAAGAACGTCTCGCGCGATTACGAGAAGCAGATCCTTCATTCCGCCGACCAGTCGTTCGACCAAGCCTACACGTTCTTAAGCTATAAGGTGAACACGCTGATCAAGGCGTCCGACGTGATCTATTTCAACGCCGACGTGCAGACGATGCTGACCCGGGACAAGCAGACGTTCGCGGAGGATTACGTCCAGCAGAACATCGATCGGCTGAAGCTGGAATACGTCCTGAACAGCTTTCAGAACGCGGAGGATGTCTATCGGGCCAGCCTGTACGTGCCCGGTTGGCTCATGTATGCCGGACAGAACTTCAATTTCTTCGACATGGATGCCTTCTCCCGCACCGACAGCTACCGGGCGCTGCTCGCGTCCAAGGACAAGGTCAACTGGCTGCCGGAGCATGCGATCACGAACAACAACAGCAATCTCGACCCGGTACCGGTCGTCTCGCTGCTGCGCAAGATTCGCAACAGCGAGCAGACGACGGAGATCATCGGCATTATCGAGCTGAACATTCTTAAGGAAATCATCGACGAGATTCTGCAGAAAGCGAACATCACGAACGACGGCGTCGTCTATATTCAAAATGCGAACGGCGATATCGTCAGCTGCTCCAACGAGGACCAGTTCAAGCGTATCAACCCGGACCCGGCGCTGATCCGGGACGCGCCGGACGACGGCCGGTCATGGACCGACGCGACGATCGGAAGCCGCGGCTACGTCGTCAAGACGAGAGCGATCGAGAACACGGATTGGACGATGGTGACGGCGATCCCGCTGACGGAGATCTTCAGGCAAAGCATCCGCATCCGCGACCTCATGCTCGTCTTGATGCTCGCATGCGGCCTCGTCTCCTATGGGCTGGCTTACTTAATTACGGGTGCCACGGTCAAACGCATCCTGCTGCTCAAGAAGAAAATGCGCCTGGTTCAGGAGGGCGTCCTGAACGTAGAAGTGGACGCTGCCATTCCCGACGAGATCGGCGAGCTGGTCGACAGCTTCAATCACATGGTCAAGCGCATCCGGCTGCTCGTCGAGGAGCAGTACCAGAACGGCAAGGAAATCAAAAATTTGGAGCTTAAGGCGCTCCAGGCGCAGATCAATCCGCATTTTCTGTACAACACGCTCGAGCTGATCAACTGGAAAGCCATCGACAACGGCGTGCCCGACATCGCGGTCATCTCGCAATCGCTGGCCAGGTTTTATAAGCTCAGCCTGAACAAGGGCAAGGACATCGTCAGCATCGAAGACGAAATCAATCACATTCGCGCCTACGTGCAAATTCAGAATTTGCGGTTCGATAATAAGATCAAGCTCGACCTGCAGGTCGACCCCGAGCTGTACGGCTGCGAGATTCTGAAGCTGATCCTCCAGCCCCTCGTCGAGAATTCCATTATACACGGCATCCTCGAAGCCAGGGACAGCGAAGGGGGCACCATCGCCATTGCCGGCCGTCTCGAGCTGGACGAGATCGTCTTGACGGTCAAGGACGACGGCGTGGGGATGCCTTCGGAACAGGCCGCAGGATTGCTGGCGAACGCGAACGCTACTGATGAAGTCCAAGGATACGGCATCCGCAATATCGACCACCGGATCAAGCTCTGCTATGGCCCGGAATACGGCCTCGCCTACCGCTCGTCGCCGGGCAACGGCACGCTGGTCGAGATCCGAATCCCGATTCGCTTCCGGTAAACGAAAAGGTTCAGGAGGGATGCGCCCCTCCTGAACCTTTCTGTTTACACGGATTATGGGTTGGCCGCGAGGAACGCGTCCAGCTGCTTCTGCATCTCGGCCATGATCTTCTCCGAACCCGCGGCTCGGACTTTAGACACGAGCGTCTTCAGCCCTTCCTCCGGATTTTTGACGTAGCCGTAGTTGAGCGGGAACGCGTATTGCTGCACGACGTTGGTCACGGCGGCCATTTCGTTCTTGACCGGCTCGAAATCCGGGGTGAAGAGCGCGTACGGGTTCTCTTTCGCCCGATCCGCCAGCTTCTGGCGCACGTCGCCGATGGTCGGCGGCGAATCGACCACCTCGTAGCGGAGCTCGGGCGCCTTGAAGCCCCAGGAGCAATAGCCGTCCGGCGCGAAGCCGTCCAGATCGAGCGGCTTCAGCTTATTGTCGGCCGTAATTTCATAATGCTTGCCCTCGATGCCGTACGTCAGGAGATTGTTGTAGCTTCGGTCCGTGCGCAGCAATTCCAGGAACATCAGCGCGCGCTCCGGATTTTTGGACGAGGCCGGTATCGCCATGCCGTCCTGCATCGCTTGCGTCTTATACGTATACTTGCTGTTCAGATAGAATTGGATATCCCAGTCCGGATGCTCGATGTACGACCCGCTCCAGCTATCTTGATTATGCAGTTTGGACGCGGCCGTTCCTTCCGTGAACATTTTATCGTCCTTGTTGGAGAGGATCGATTTGGACCAGTAGCCCTTGTCCCCCCACTCTTTCATTTTCTTGAAGTAATCCAATATGCCGTCCGTCTCGTACAAGTTGAAGATCTTCGGATTGGCTTCGTCCATGTTCACGTAGAACGGGGAAAATTGGCTCGACAGAATGCCGTAATAGCCTTGGGCGCCCGCATAATACGATTCCATGCCGCCCGATGAGCTGATCTGGCCGCTCGGGTCGAGCTGCGGATCGTTCTTCACGACCGCATCCATGTATTTGCCGTAATCGTCGATGCTGTCGATCGAAGTCAGGCCGTATTTCTTCATGAGATCGCCTCGGACGATATAGCCCATATCGCCGTACTGATAGAATTCGGCAGGCATGGCGTAGAGGTGGCCGTCGACTTCCGTCTGCTTGTAGAAGTCCGGCGTGATCTGGGCGAGGCTCTTCGGCGCGTATGTCTTGGCCAGGTCCTTGATATCCAGGAACGCGCCTTTCCGGGCATTCTGATAGAAATTCGTCCACGTCGACGCGTAGATCAGGTCGATCGGTTCGCCGGAAGCAAGCAGCAGCGGGTATTGGGTGCCGTAATCGGCCCAGCCGACCCAGTTCACTTTCAAGGTCGCGTTCAAGTCCTTCTCCAGCTTCTTGTTCACTTCGGCCAGCACCATGTCGTAATCCCGGGCGGGCGAGCCGATCAGGTACATGGTCAAGTCGACATGCTTGGACAGGTCGATATCCGACTTCGCCCCGGCGTTGCCGGTATCGGCTGTTCCGCCCGCATTGCCGCCGGCGGCTGAATTGCCGCCGCTCGTTGAACCGCCGTTAGACGTGCCGGCGTTATTGCCGCAGCCGGTCAGCGCGATCGCTATGATAAGCGCGACGGCCAGAAGCAGCGTGAATCCGCTTGATCTTCTCATACGCATCCCCCTTGAATTCGTTTATGCGATAAACCGGATGAGCCCGGTCTTATCCTTTGATGGCGCCGACCGTGAGGCCCTTAACGAAATATTTCTGCACGGACGGATAGACGAGAATGATCGGCCCCGTCGCGATGACCGCCATGGCCAGCTTGAGCGACAAGGTCGGCACGGATATCGCGGCTACGCTGGCCAGCTTGGAGATCCGCGATATCGCTTCGGCGGACTGCAGCGTCGAGAACAGCAAATATTGCAGCGGGTACTTGTTCGCATCCGTGATGTAGAGCATCGCGTTATACCAATCGTTCCAGTAATCCAGGGCATAAAACAGGCCGATAGTCGCAAGTCCCGGCTTCGTAAGCGGCAGGATGAGCTTCATGAAGATCGTGAAGTCTCCCGCCCCGTCGATCTTGGCCGATTCGCTGATCGAATCCGGAATCGAACTGATGAACGTCCGCATCACGATGAGGTAGAACACGTTGATGAGGAGCGGAAGAATCAACGCGGTCATATCGTTCTTCAACTGCAGGTATTTCACGAAGAAGATATAGGTCGACAGGATGCCGCCGTTGAACAGCGTCGTGAAGTAGAAGAAGAACGCCAGCTTGTTCCGGTACTTGAAGTCCTTGCGGTTCATCACGTAGGCCGTCATTGAAGTCAGGAACAGCCCGACGATCGTGCCGACCACCGTAATGAAGATGGATACGCCGTAGGCCCGTATGATCGCCTCCGGGAATTTGAACAGCACGCGATAGGCTTCGAGCGAGAATTGGCTCGGGATAATGCCGTACCCGTTCAGGGCGATCGCGCTCTCGTCCGTGAACGAGCCGGAGATGAGAATCTCGAACGGCAGCAGGCATAGGATCGCCGCCACGGTCACGACCGTATAGCTGATTACGTTGAATAACAGATTCGCGCCTGCCGTATTGGGAATCTTCCCCGTCCGGCCGGCAGCCAGATTGTTCTCCATAAGTCACCTCTCCTCGCGGCAGCGTCATCGGCTTACCCCTGGTCGTGAGCTCCGCTCACTGCTCGGGTATGCATCCTAGAACAAGGCGTTGTCCGGTCTGGTCTTGCGAATGAAACCGTTCACCGCCATGATGATGACGAAGCAGAGCACGGATTGATAGAAGGTCGCCGCGGCCGGCATCGCGATATCGCCGCTCGTCAGCAGCGACCGGAAGACGAACGTATCGATGACGTCGGTCGTGTCGAACAGCTGGCCGTTATTGCCGATAATCTGATAGAACATCTGGAAGTCGCCGCGCAGGATCCGGCCGATGTTGAGCAGGAACATGATGAAGATCGTCGGGCTGATCGACGGAATCGTAATGTAGAAGATCTTCTGAAACACGTTCGCGCCGTCGATCTCGGCCGCTTCGAAGCACTCCGCGTCGATGCTGAGGATCGACGCGATATAGATGACCGACGTATAGCCGACCCACTTCCAGGAGTTGAAGAAGCAGATGATGAAGATCCATACCGTGGGCGTGTCGTACAGGTTGACGGGAGCCATGTGCAAGGATTTCAGCACCGAGTTCAGCGTCCCGGTCTCATAGTTGAAGATGTTGTACACGAAGACGCCGACGATCGTCCAGGAGATGAAGAAGGGAAGGAAGATGATCGATTGCGAGACTTTCTTGAAATACTTCCCTCTCATCTCGTTAATGAAGATCGCGATCATGATGGCAAACAGCTGCGAGGTGACCAAATTGAGCAGATTGTACAGAATCGTGTTGCGCGTGACCCGCAGCCCCGTTCCCGAATTGAAGAAATACTTGAAGTTCTCGAACCCGTTCCAATGGCTGCCGAACACGCCGAGATCGAACCGGTAGTCCTTGAACGCCAGTATAATCCCCGCCATCGGGATGTAGGAGATTAAGACCACCAATAATACGGCAGGCAGCGCCATGAGAACCAAGGTTCGATTCTTACGGAGTTCATAGAGAATGCCGTGCTTGTTCAACCGCTATCCCTTCCTTCGTCCGCGAGTCGTTGCGAATTGGCGATATGGAGCCATGGCGGCATGGCATCGTGGCTGCTTCAGCGGCACACTCTGTCCATATACAGCTGGAGGAACGCGTCCGCATCGACGCGCTTGGCGGCCCGGATGACGGACCGGTCGGCGCCGCCGCGCCAGTAGAGCGCGCTTCGGTTATACGTCTGCCCGCGGGTAAACTCCCCCTGCGTCTCCACGACGATCTCGTCCTGCTGGAATTCGAGCAGGCGATCGTCGAATACGGCGCAGACGGCCAGTGGATCGTGCAGCATCGGATGGTGGTCCGTCACCTTCCGCCACCGGGCGAGCAGATCCGGGAGATACGCGGCCGACCGTTTCGGGCTCGTCATCAGCCGGTCCACGTCTGCCTGCGTCAGGACGCACTGCACCGTCACGTCCAGGCCGACCGCCCGGATCGGGATGCCGGATTCGAACACCACTCTCGCGGCCTCCGGATCGCAGCGGATATTCCATTCGCTCAGATGGCTGTAGAAGCAGCCGCCCATGAGGACGATCTCCTTCACCTTGCTCCGGAGCGCCGGCTCCTTGAGGATGGCGATCGCGATATTCGTCAGCGGGCCGATCGGCACCAGGGTAATCGCGCCGTCCGACTTCATGACCGTCTCGATGATGAAGTCGATGCCGTTCGTGCCGAATCCGGACGCTCCTCCGTCCCTTTCTTCGTCGTACTGGTTCGGAATCTCGTCGACGTCCGCTTGGTTCAGAATCGGACGGCCGACGCCGGCGTAGACGGGAATGTCCGCGCGCCCGGCCTGCTCGAGCAGCCGAACCGCGATTTTCGCCCGGGCTGTCACGTTTCTGAACACCGTCGTAATGCCGAGCACGTCCAGCTCGGGCGATTCCAGCGCAAAGGCGATGGCCAGCGCGTCGTCGATATCGTCGCCGATATCCGTATCGATGATGATCTTCGTTCGTTCCATATTCGGCCTCCATAGCTAGGTCATCGCATCCGCGTACATGCGTTGTACATGCGTTGGACAGGGGATGCGCAACGGTTTTGAAAAGGCTTACATTTATTATTCTAGAGTGAATCGGGACCGGTTCCCATATACAAAACTACGATTTCGGGTAAAAATATACGATGTTGCGCGGTGAACGGGCTGTCGTTAGCTTGGCGTTCACCCGTCGTTATCCGCGGCGTCGTCTTGGCAGCACGAAAAAAAGCCGGTCGGATCCTAAATGGATTCGACCGGCTTTGGCTTACGGCGCGGTGCTCGAGGTGCGCGCGCGGACAGGGTTACTCGACGGCGATTTTGCGGATTTCCGCCAGCGTCGCTTCATCCAGCTCCACGTCGATACCCGGCAGGACGCTCAAGATATGGCTCGGCTTGCGGACGCCGACGATGGCGCTCGTCAACGCCGGATGAGCCAGATCGTAAGCGATGGCCAGCTGCGGCACGGTGATGCCGTACCGGCCCGCGATGCCTTTCAGCTTCTCGACGCGGTCCACGTTCTTCCTCAGCCCTTCCCCGGTATGCGCGGCGTTGCGGGAACGCCAGTCGTCGGCCGGGAATGTCGTGTCGTACGTATAATTGCCGGACAGGAGACCCGAGGTCAGCGGGCTGTACGCGACGACGCCGATGCCCTGCTCCAGGCAGAACGGCAAGATCTCCGCTTCGACGGCAGGTCTCAGAATGGAATACGGCGGCTGCAGGGAATCGACATGCCGTACGGCAAGCGACGCCTTCAATAACGGCACGTTGTAATTGCTGACGCCGACATAACGCACTTTCCCGTCCAAGACGAGCTTCTCCATGGCGCGCATGGTCTCTTCCGCCGGGGCGTTCGTATCCGTATCCGGCCAGTGCATCTGATACAAGTCGATATAGTCGGTGCCGAGACGGCGCAGCGATGCTTCGGCTTCGCGGAGGATGGAGTCGTAGGTACCGTTCTTGGAGATGGTCTTGTTCTCATCCCAGACGAGCCCGCACTTGGTCGCGAGCACCACCTTGTCGCGGTCGCCCTTCAACGCGCTTCCGATCACCTCCTCGGAATGACCGAGCCCGTACACGGCCGCCGTATCGAAGAAGTTGATGCCGTTATCCAAGGCGACGCGCACGCTCTCCACCGAAAGTTCGTCGTCCTGATTGCCCCAAGCGCTGGCCCATCCGCCTCCCCCGATCGCCCAGGATCCGAAGCCGATGACGGATAGTTCAGGACCGTTCTTGCCAAGCTTGCGATATTTCATGCGTATATTCCTCCCGCTGCGAATCTCGTATAGGTTGTCATCCAGGCGTTACCCTGCGTACGGTTAGCGTTTATGAAAATATTCCGCGCGCTTCAAAAAGATCTGTTCGACGCGATCGACGATTTTGCCGTTCAGCTCGGAATTGCGTTTCACTTCGTTCCATTCCTTGTCCTGCAGGAACGCTTCCCACTGGCGATTCCGCTCTTCCATGCTGTCGTATCGCATCGTGTAATAGAGCTTCGGCTGCTCTCCCGAATGCTCCTCCCAGAAATCGCATACCTCCATGCCCAACCGATTGAAGATGCCGAAGGTATGCGCCGAGAAACGTTCCCGGATCGCATCGATTTTGCCCGGAAGAATGGTATAAATTCTTAATTCATAGATCATGGTGAATCCTCTCCCCTCGCCTCGTAGTTTCATGATAGGCAGACGAATCCGCCGTGAACGGTACGATCAGACCGAAAACCGCTTCCAGTTCCCTTCGGATACCACTTCGGCCGCGCCGTCGATCACTCTGATGGCGGTCTCGTCATCGATCGCGTACGCCGGCCCCCGCATCCCGGCCGCCCACTTCTCTGCGGCCGCCATGGTATTATACGGCAGCAGCTCATGGTCCAGATGCGGGAATATCGCGAAATCAACCAGTCCGAGCGTCTCGTCGCCCCCGCCTTCGGGCGGCGTCCAGTTCACGAAGTAGGGCCCGATATTCGGCGCCATCACCATGCTCCCGGCGCTCAATCCCACATAGACGGCGCGCAGGGACGGCAGCAGCTCCGCCAGTCCGGACTTCCGCATCCAATAATGCAGATACAAGGGATCGCCGCCATTCACGAGCAGCACGTCCGCTTCCTTGACCAGCGGAACCCACACGTCTGCATCGATGCTGGGCAGCGCGGTGAGCTCCAGCACCCCCATGGACTTCCAGCCCAGCTCGCACATCGGGGTGCCGCCTTCCCCGCTGAAGAATCCCCATGCGTGGCCTGCGCCGCCGGGGATGGCGTAGATCGCGGTCGGAATGCAGAGGGCGTTCGATTCGGCGATCGGCTTGCCCAGCATGTCGACCAGCGCGTCGCGGATGCTTTGGTTCTTGATGCCTGCGGATGTGAGCAATAATTTCATGACTTCACTCCTTTTCGTTAAGTGCGTCTGCCGTTATTCCTGTAGACGGTTGAAACGAGAACAAGGACATCGACCGGGAGAGCCAAGCGTTCAATAAAGGGGAGCGTCGAAGGTTCACCGATACCTACTAAGTTCGCTGCCGGAAGGGGACGTTCCTGCCGTTCGCGCGGTGAAAAGCCGGATGCGTTCAGCAGCGCAATGACCGCCGGCCGCACAAAAAAAGAACCGCTCCTCCCGCTCGGCGGGGGATTCGGTTCTTCCTTATTCAGGCTCCTGTCAAGGCTTCATGCCGCGCAGCGCTAGATCGCAAACCCTGCCTGATCGGCGCCGCCCGGATGTCTGCCCAGCACGCGGTTTAATATGCCGCTCTCATAATGGGTAAAGCCGCTGTCCTTCTCGCGCGGCCGCGCCAGCGCGATGGCGGTGTCCTGCGAGATCGAACCGTTCTCCACCAGCACGACGCGGTCGGCAAGCGCCACGGCTTCGCTCACGTCGTGGGTCACGAGCACGGCGGTGAATCTCCGCTTCAGCCATAACCGCTCGATGAGCTGCTGCATCTCGATGCGGGTCAACGCGTCGAGCGCGCCGAGCGGCTCGTCGAACAGCAGCAGGCTCGGATCGCTGACGAGCGCCCGCGCCAGCGCGACCCGCTGCCGCTGCCCGCCCGACAGCACGGCCGGCCACGCCTTCGCCCGGTCGGCCAGGCCGACCAGCTCCAGCGCCTCCAGCGCCTGGTCGCGGCCGCCGCCCTGCGTGCCGATGCGAACATTATCGAGCACCGTCTTCCACGGGAGCAGCCGCGCGTCCTGAAACATGACCCGCACGTCGGAGCGCAGTCCGGCCCCGTTCGACCCGCCGATAGTGACGGAGCCCTGCTTCGCCTGCTCCAAGCCGGCCAGCAGGCGAAGCAGCGTGCTCTTGCCGCAGCCGCTGCGGCCGACGACGGCCAAAAACTGCCCCGCCGGAATCGTCAGGTCCAGCCCCCGAAGCACGGTCAGGTCGCCGAATTGGACGACCGCGCCGTGCACGCCGACCGTCAGCCCGCGTGCCGGAGCTTCGCTCGCGGCGGCCGCTTGCGGCGTCTGGACTACTTGCTTTGCCGATAATGCGGATGCCATTTCAGCCAACTCCTCTCCATGAGCTTCGCCACCCAATCCGACAGCTTGCCGAGCAGCGCGTAGATGACGATGCTCAGCACGACGACGTCCATTTGGAAGAATTCCCGCGCGTTCATCGCCATATAGCCGATGCCGCTGTTGGCCGATATCGTCTCCGACACGATCAGCGTAATCCACATGATGCCGAGCGCGAACCGCAGGCCGACCAGAATCGACGGCAGCGCGCCAGGGAAGATAATCGTCCGGAACAGGGCAAATCCCCGCAGGCCGTACGTGCGGCCCATCTCGATCAGGCCCGTGTCGACGGACCTGATGCCGTGCAGCGTGTTCAAGTAGATCGGAAAGGCGACCCCGAGCGCGACGAGAAAGATCTTGCCCTGCTCGCCGATCCCGAACCAGGCGATGATCAGCGGGATCAGCGACAAATGCGGAATCGTGCGAATCATTTGGATCGACGAGTCGGTCAGCTTCTCCGCAAGCGGCAGCAAGCCGTTCAGGATCGCCAGCGCGAAGCCGATGCCGCCGCCGATCGCGAAGCCGACGAGCGCCCGCTTCGTGCTGTCGCCGATATAGTGGAGCAAGTCGCCGCTCCGGATCAGCTTGATGCCGGCTTCCACGACGGACGCGGGCGTCGGCAGAATCCGCGCCGAGATCCACCCCATGCTGCCGAACCATTGCCAGAGCGCGACGATCAGGATCGGGATCAGCCATTCGAGTCCGATCGATAACGTGCCGGTTTTCCAGTTACGCGTTGATGGACGCTTCATCCTTGCTTCCTCCTATCGGGCGGCCGCCCGCTCCGCAGGCTTGATCGCATTGGCGATGAGCTCGCCGAACGGGCTCGTCGAGGACGGACCGCCCGCCGGCCGCACGCCGTTCAGCGGCAGGAGCGGGAAGACGAGATCGGCGAATTGATACGCTTCTTCCAAGTGCGGATAGCCGGACAAAATAAACGTGTCGATCCCGAGTGCCGCATACTCCTTCATGAGCCCGGCCACTTCCTCGGGGTTGCCCACGAGGGCCGTGCCGGCGCCGCCCCGGACGAGGCCGACGCCCGCCCACAGGTTCGGATAGATCTCGAGCTGGCTCCGGTCGCCGCCGTTCAGCCTCGACATCCGCTTCTGCCCTTCCGAATCGTAGCGCGCGAATACCTTCTGGGCCGCCGCGATCGCGTCGTCGTCGACCTTGCTGATCAGGCGGTCCGCTTCCCGCCATGCCGCTTCGGACGTCTCGCGGACGATGACGTGCAGCCGGATGCCGAAGCGAACCGTCCTGCCCCGGTCGGCCGCCATGCGGCGAACCTGGTCGATCTTCTTCGCGACCTCCTGCGGCGGCTCGCCCCAAGTCAGATAGACGTCGATATGATCCGCCGCCACCTCCTGGCCGGCCGGGGACGATCCTCCGAAATAGAGCGGCGGATACGGCTTCTGCACCGGCGGATAGAGCACTTTGCCGTCCTTCACCTGCAGATGCTTGCCTTCGTAATCGACGCGCTCGCCGCTCAGCTCTCTGCGCCATATATCGAGAAACTCGCTCGTCAGCTCGTAACGCTCGTCATGCGTGAGGAATACGCCCTCGCTCGCCAGCTCGACCGGATCTCCGCCGGTGACGACGTTGATGAGCAGCCGCCCGTTCGAGAGGCGGTCGAACGTCGCCGCCATGCGCGCGGACAGCGTCGGCGACATCAGCCCCGGGCGCAGCGCGACCAGAAACTTCAGCCGCTCCGTCACCGGGATCAGCGACGAAGCCGCAACCCACGCATCCTCGCACGAGGTGCCCGTCGGCAGCAGCACGCCGCCATAGCCGAGGCGGTCGGCCGCCTGCGCGATCTGCTGCATATAGGTGGCATCGACGACGCGCGCGCCCTCGGCGCTGCCCAGATAGCGTCCGTCGCCATGCGTCGGAATAAACCAGAATACTTCCATTGTCATACACCCTTCCGTTGTCGGATTATGAAGGCTATGCGCCTTAGAGTCAAAGCCAAGGAACCGCGAGCGCCGTTCGTTATTTTAGCGTCGCATCCTTCACCTGAATGGCTTCCGGAATGAGCTTCAGGTTCAAGAACGTATCGGCGATTTTCTGCTGGGCGTCGAGGATGGCATCGTCGATCGGCAGCAGGCCGTAGCCTCTGCGCTTCGCCGCCAGCTCCAGCGACGGAACGTCGATGCCGAGCTGCGGGGACAGCAGCTCCGCGACGTCCTTTTGGTTCGCCTCGGCCCACTTGTCGATTTTGTCCAGCTCCTCCTTGAAAATATCGATGATCGGCCCGTTCGCTTCGGCGAACTTGCGGGACGCGAGATAGAACTCGACGTTCGACACGAGGTCCTTGCCGTCGGTCAGCAGCTTGCCGCCCGTTGCGGTTTGCGCCGCCGCCAGGAACGGGTCCCAGATGACCCAAGCGTCCACGGTGCCGTTCTCGAAGGCGACCCTGGCGTCTCCCGGCGGCAGGAACACCGTCGTAATCTCGTCGTAGCCGACACCCGCCTTCTCGAGCGCTTTGACGAGCAAATAGTGGACGTTGGAGCCTTTGTTGAGCGCGATCTTCTTGCCCTTCAGATCGGCAAGCGAGGTGATCTTCGAATCCTTGGGCACGAGGATGCCTTCGCTGTTCGGGCTTGCCGGCTCATGCGCCAAGTAGACGAGCGGAGCCTTGGCCGCTTGCGCGAAGATCGGCGGCGCTTCGCCGGTATGGCCGATGTCGATGCTGCCGACGTTCAAGGCCTCCAGCAGCTGCGGCCCTCCGGGAAATTCCGTCCACGTCACGGTGTAGCCTTCCGCTTCCAAATGCTTATCCAGCGTTCCTTGGGCTTTCAAAATATTGACGGTACCGTATTTCTGGTAGCCGATGCGGATTACTTTGCTGCCGGACTCCGCCGGCTTGGCGTTCGCGTCCGCGGCCGCGTTCCCCGACTGACCGGTATTCGCCGCGCCATTCGAGCCGTTCGAGCCGCAGCCGGCCAAGGCAAGGGTCATGCTAAGCAAGGCGATGAGAAGTAAGGACAAATTGCGGTTGCGGTAAGCAGTAAAGCGTCTCTTCATGATAACCACCCCAATTGAGTAATCCGGACAACGCAAAAACCGGAAGTTTCCCTGTGCAAAGCTCCATCGTAGGAGAATGAGCAATAGGAAACTTCCGGTGGTCCGGTAAGTTCGTTAGTTCTAATGGGTTAATCATAAATTGATTATTCCTATAAGTCAACTATGAATTAGAAATTCTGCGCATTGTTGCCTTAGTTCTCTCTCGCATTTATTTGATGGGATGTCGGCTTCATGATCTCGCTGCAGCAAATACCTATTAAGATCAATAAAATACCTAACCATCTGAACCAGGAGATCGTCTCGCCAAGTAAGAAGTTCGCGCTCACCACCGTGACGGGTAACTCGACGGCGCTAAGAACCCCGGCCATGCGGCCGCCGATTTTCGGAATCGCTACCAGCATGAATAGTAAAGGCAGCACTTGTCCAATGAGTCCCGTGATTATCCCCCAGCCTAATAACCCGTGGAACAAAGCGCCGTTAGTCAGGTACGTTGGCGGATACAGGGGAAACAGCGAGAACGCGCCTACCGTTAGGGTCAACGCGGCCCGCGCAAACGGCGAAGAATCTTTCGTCATATATTCAGGCAAATAAAGACTGATACCGAAGCAAACGGCGGCCAGCAAACCATATCCGATCGCTATCCATGAAAGATGCGGGAGCTCCGATTGAAACAACCCCACTGCCAGAATTGTTCCTCCAAGAATAAATGCAATGCCGATCCATTTCTGAACCGAGGGCAATACCCGCTTCACGATGATATCCAATACGGTCACAATCCAAGTGACTTGAAAAAGCAAGACGATACTTAGTGAAACGGGCAGCAGCGTAATGGATTTAAAATAAAAATAAATCGCCCAAGCAGACGTTGCCCCGGTTCCAATGATGAGCAGCAAATCCTTCCCCTTCGGGAAACGGATCCGATTCAAGACAGGCAGCATCATCAGCCAAAGTATCACGACGGCGAACCCGTATTGCGCATTCGTCAGATCCATGATTGTAAAGCCTTGGGAGTACAGATAGTCAACCAAAGGCGCCGTAAATCCCAAGAAAGATGCCGCTAGCAGCATAAGCAGGATATGGATTGATTTTGAATGAACCATCTTAGCCTCCGTAATCTCTATGATGAGGGTTAACTTTATAAATGACATATTCAGAATGCAACAATCGCTCAGACCGATAGATGCTCATCCATTCAGCAGTTCCCCATGTACCAGCATGTATATAGATCGAATAAATAGAACTGCCAAGACAATGCTTAGCACCGCCAAAATGATCGCTGATAAAGCGATTAACACCCATGAAGGCTCGAATATCGCATATTTCAAAGCGGCATTGCCGAGAGCCGCCATCGGAAAGCTGACAGCCCACCAGGAAGCGCCGAACGGAATAGACTTTTTGAAAACTTTGAAGAACAAGACAACGAATAAGAACAGTCCGAAATAAAACAAAATGGATGCAAACGGATCGATGCGCTGCACAAAGTTCGTATAGCCAAGAAAACCCACCTCGAACGGCGCAATCATGATGATCATGGAAGGCTTGAGACCTGCCGGCAGCGGAGCATGATGAATCAGCCTGGACATGAGCATGGTGAAGAATACAATCGCGAATACTCCCCCGATCGCCAAGGACAACAGATTAATTTCACGCACCCATGGAAATGGCATCGTCCCGCCGGCAACAACGATGTCGATGGTCGCAACCCCGGGAATAAGCCAGGCAGGCACCGCGCTGCTCAGTTCTAGATTTCCGTTTATAATCCGCGAAACGATGATATAACTAAGCGTTAGTGTCGATGCCATTCCGATTATCCAAATGATTTGCCCTAATGCTTGACTGTAGCTACCGAGCACGGAGGAAAGCAACAAGATGGAAATCGTGATCGTCCCAAAAAAATTTCCGGAAACGGGATGCGTAAATTCATTCATGACCTTCCGCGGGTATAGAATCCACTTGAGAATATAACCTATGCTAAGGACGATAAATACCAAAATCGCTGCAATTCCGATGACTTCGGCGATGATAGGTGCAGTGCCAAATAGCGTGCTCGCTTGGCGCCAAGCCAAAGACAGGCCTGAAATACCCATCACGGATCCGAATAAGTTAACGGGTAAAAATTGAACGGAACTAGTGCTTTTTGGTTTCCGTACGGCAGCCATGGTATGCATGGAGGAAACACCACTTTCCTTTTTCAGTATTGTTTACTTATCTGGTCATCTGGTTAACCTGATATTAATACTAATTTCCTCTCGCCTTTTTGTCAATAAGAACATTCAGGACAGCGGCTCTAGGCGCAGCTTGCAACGTATCCCGAAATTGATTAAACTTAAAAATAACTAAAAGACTAGTCAATTAATAAGGTTGGTGAGCATGTTGGGCATTAACATCGAATCCCTCATCAAGATTGATGCGAGTTTACCTTTGCCGATTAACATTCAGATAAAAGAGCAAATTAAACTGCTTATCAGCAATGAGGTCCTCTCCCCTGGAGACGGACTTCCTTCCACGAACCAGCTAGCCGACCATCTCGACATCAACCGCAACACCATACAATGGGTATACTCTCAATTAAAGGACGAAGGATTATTGATTATACAAAAGGGCCGCGGGACCCGAATCGCGAACGAAGCGAACATTGAAGAATTTAAGAGGAATAACCCCTATTATCCCTTCGTTCAAGAGATGATGATCCGTTCTAGCGAAGCGAGTTATCCTCCCGAAAACCTGCTTCTAGCCGGGTTCGCTTATTTACAGTTGTATGGGCAATCCGTCAACGTGCACCCGACCTACTTATTCATTGAATGCAAAGTGCAATCGTGCTACTTCTATCTGGATGAAATCGTCAAGCATACGACCGCGGAGATCCTTACCATCGATATCGATGCCCCTGAGCAGGAGTTGTACGCTTCGATCAAGCGCGCGGATATCATCGTCACCACCGCCGAGCGCAGTGACCGCGTAAGAAATCTCAATGGTGCGGCAGGGAAAACGATTATCACGGTAGGTGACCCGAACGATGTATCCTTGCTCCTCAGGCTGATGCAGCCCTAATGCCTGCGAGAAACAAAATAGCCTTAGTTCGGGCATTTCCCGAACTAAGGCTATTTCCGCTTCGATCCCTGACGGTGTATCCTATCAGACAGCTGGTCAAAGCCGGCATTCCGTATAAGCATTCCCGTAGTGGGACACACTCTAATTGGTTCAACATGCAATGAAAGGAAAATCACGCATGTTTAAAAAAAGGAATCGCGGCAAACCTTCCCCTCCTTTTCAAGATCGTATTTTTACGGATAACCAGTCCGAATTGGCAAAGCCGCTTTCGTGCAAGCTGGAAGATAATTATCGTGAGTTAAAACTCATTTTCGATAAATGTTCCGATATCGTGTTTCGTGAGTTGAAGGCCGATGGTCATGCGGATGTACTCATGATTTACGTTAACGGCATGGTAGATGCCCGAGCATTCGAGCAAACCTTTTTGAAACCGCTATTATATGAAGGACTCCCGCAAGGGTTGGAAAAAATCAAAAGTTTATCACAGGCATGCGAGATGGAATACTTCTCCATTCTTCAATCCAACACGGCGGATACTTACAAAGACGTTGTTCATCATGTGTTAAAGGCACAAATCGCAGTCCTGGTTGATCGCGAGGCAGTGGCATTCTTAGCCGATATGGGCAAAATGGAAAAGCGCGCCGTGGAAGAACCCAGCTTGGAATCCACCCTTCGAGGTCCGAAAGAAAGTTTCAATGAAACTTTGCAGGTCAACATGGCGCTGCTTCGTAAAAGAATTCCCAGCCATTTATTGAAAATGGAGACGATTGAACTAGGGAAGTTAACGCGAACGAATGTCGTACTTGCCTATTTAGATGGTATTGTGGACCGTTCCGTTTTGCAGGAGGTCAAAAACAGAATCGGCCAAATTGATGCGAACGTCATTCTGGAGGCCGAATACATCGAAGAATATATCGAAGATGTCCCGTTTTCGCCGTTTCCTCAAATCCAGAACACTGAACGTCCCGATGTCATTGCCTCTTGTTTGTTCGAAGGTAAAGTAGCCATCTTAACGGATGGTGCCCCTTGCGCCCTCGTTGTGCCCATGACGTTCTGGGTCGGTTTGCAAGCGGCGGATGACTATTACGAAAGGTTCGTCTATGTGAATGCCATGCGGGTTATTCGTTTTACCTTCTCTTTGGTATCCTTGTTAGCGCCCGCTTTGTATGTCACCTTAACTACCTACCATCAAGGTATGATTCCCATTCCTTTGATGAGCAGTATTGCCGCAGCGCGGGAATCGTCCCCCTTTCCTACGGCGATCGAGACCTTAATGATGGAAATCGTCTTCGAAGGCTTGCAGGAGGCAGGGATCCGATTGCCAAGTCAGATCGGCCCGTTAGTCAGCATTGTAGGCGCCCTTGTCATCGGCCAAGCCGCCGTTCAAGCCGGTATTATTTCGGCTCCAATTGTCATCGTCGTATCTGCTACCGGGATCGCCTCCTATGCCATCCCCAGGTACAGCTTCGGTATTGCTTTCCGGCTTCTGCGCTTCTTGATGTTGATTCTGGCGGCATCTTTGGGGTTATTCGGAATGGCAGTGGGCATCATGGGGATATTAATCCATCTTGTCAGCATGAAATCATTCGGCGTTCCTTACTTCTCCCCTGTTGCTCCGAGTATCGGAAAACAAATGCTCGATATGATCATCCGTGCGCCGAAATGGATGAAGATCGGCCGCTCGAATACCTGATACGCAGACGAATTATGGTGATAAAGGGGACTGTTCCATGTCGGTAAAAGCAATACTTCTTTGTGTTGCGTTCCTATTCATGGCTTGCGCAATAAGCGGGTGTTGGGATTTAAAGGAACCCAACGAACTCTCGTTCGTGATCGGATCCGGGTGGGACTTGACAAATGAAAGACAATTCAAACTAAGCGTTCAAATCCCCGTTGTGCGATCAAGCAGTCCCGAACAAGGCGGTGCCGACTCCAGTCGGCCGCCATATACCGTCGTTACCAGCACTGGGACGAACATCACTGACGCCGCATCTCATATTCAAGAACAGTTGTCCCGTAAATTGTTTGCGGGTCATCGAGTAGCGCTATTCATTAGCGAAGCCGTCGCCAGACAAGGCTTTATGAAATGGCTCGACGAGCTGATTCGGAATCCGGATAGTAATACGAGGGTATACATCTTTATTGTCAAGGGAAGCTCTGCCGAGCAGTTCTTGAAGAGCGAATATGCAATGGAACGGTTTTCTGCCACGTACGCGAACAGAACTTCGCGTATCGTCGGATTTACGGAAAAACTGTTTGATTTACAAAAGGAGAAGAACAATCCCTCGAGGTGCTTCCTCCTTCCGGTCGTTTCGATTCACACAACTGGCAAGGACAGCCAAATAGCTATTGAAGAAGCAGCCATATTCGATCAGGATTATCAAATGGTCGATTTTCTCAAGGGGGATGGTGCTTGGCTCGCACTATGGATGAGGGGGAAAATCTCTCACCTTTTGCTGACGCAGCGAGTCTCTTCCGAGCACCGAACGGTTAGCCTGGACTTACAAAAGCTGAAGCGCGACTTGAAGTTCAGCATGAACGGAGATCGGATCCGAATGAACCTAAAGCTGGACGGCACCGGGTTCATCAGGGAGAATAATACGAATTTATTCTTGCTATCCCCCGCTGTTAAGGAACAGGTAGCCAAAGAAATGAGCACAAATACCGAGAAAGAAGCAATGCGCGTGATCCGTTCCGTTCAGAGACAATATCAAACGGATATCTTCGGCTTCGGAAACGAAATCGCATGGAGGCATCCCAAAAAATGGAAATCGTTAAGTAGGCATTGGGGCGATACATTCTCAAAAGTGGATGTAGCCGTTGAAGTCAAATTGACAATAAAAGGTGTCGGGCAAGTCGGTTCCGGGCCCAAGGGTTGAACTAACCGAACTGCAAGCTCAGAGAGGAACGTTCGCTATATGAATATTTCGAGGTCACAATTGTTTTGGATGCTATTTATTTCCGAGATTGTCCTCTTGACCTATTTCGCCCTAGGGCCATCGCTCAAACAAGCCAGGCAGGACATCTGGATGGCTTATCTCCTTGCAGGAGGAGGCGCCGTGATCGGATCATACCTGATGGCGAAGGTCGGTTTGGCACAACCCAATAAAACGGTCATGGAATACAGCCAGCTTATTCTTGGTAAGTGGTTCGGCAAGCCGGTCGCACTCGCTTACATTGTGTTTTGGTTCTATATTATGATGATCATGCTGCATGGAACGGTCGACTTTATCAAAACGAATCTCCTTTATCAAACACCCGCCATTATCGTTATGCTTCTAGAAATTGTGTTGATGCTATACTTCAATCTGGCAGGCGGAATCACGACAATCGGACGCGCCAGTCAAGTAATCGGACCTCTACTTTTCATTGCTGCCTTTTTACCACTCTTGCTGAACAGTCACCATATGGATCTCAATCAATTATTGCCCGTGTACGAACAACGCGAACCCATCGTTACAGGGGCGTTACTTATCTTTTGTTTTGCGGGTGAAACTTCAGCAGCGATGATGATGACCGCCTTTATGAAGGAAGCGAATAAAGCAGCATCGGGCGTGCTGAACGCGATCGGCTTCGGAATGTTGTGGGGGTGCCTAATGTCCGTTGCCGTTATTATGGTTTTCGGTCCGATCAGCGCTGCAGACATGTATCATCCTCAATTTATGTACATGAAATCCATTTCGATTTTGAATTTCATTCAAAATTTCGATTTAGTGATCACGTTTTTCCTACAATTCGGCATCATGATAAAACTTGCCTATCATTTGTTTATTTCGAGCTACGGGATGGCTCAGCTTCTTCGAATCCGAAATTGGCATAATGTCACTTGGTCCATGGCTGTATTATTATTTATCTGCATGCTGCTCACTTCAAAATTGAGCTATGAATTTTATATCAAACCGTGGATCTTTCTCATTTTCAACCTGGCCATTCCTTGTTTGTTGTGGATCGTTCAACTCGTTCGAAAAAATATCACCTAACCTAATGTCCCCTCCAGTAACGCAATGACGACGGGAGCCGATTATTAGACCGGCTGCCGTCGTGTCACGGTTGAGCTATCGCGTACGGTTAGCGAGCTTGCATTTTACAGCTAATGTCTAGCATTCACTTAAATTCTCCCTCGATAATACATGCCATCATATATCCCTTCTCTCCAGATCACCCTGCCGTCGCGTGATAAAGCCTCAATCTTAAGGGGGTCCGGTTGTCCAGAAGCAGCCGCTTCCAACTCATCAAAGTGGGTAAACCAGACTCTCCCTTGGGTGGTTGTGATGATTTTGGCTTGCTTGGTTAACGTCCTCTGCTTAACGATCACCGTCTGAATAGCCTCGTTCGTAATCACCCCGGCAAACGTCAGTATCGGAATGTTGGGAGCATTAGTCATGGTCCAGGTAAACCCGTCTTCCGGGCTTGCTTCGGTGTTCCCGCTGACATTCCATACCTTCAACTTGTTCGAGAAAAAGGCATGCCGGAAACCAAACTCGTCTTTAAACAGGACGAACAATCCGTTTTCCGCTTTTTCTTGATAGATGAGGTCAAATGACTTGGACTGCGTTTTCTCTAATAAGCTATCTATTTCATCGAATTTATTGTGATGAAGGCTTATGTTGAGAATGGCGGTTCCGCTCAACCCGATCCCTACTATAATCGCTATGATTGCGATGATTCGTTTTAATGATTTCCGATTCGGGTTTCCTGCCATACAACACCTCTTTGCTGTATTAACGACCGCCAATTATGGCTTTCGTTGCCACCGTGTTAGCATTCCGCTACCGCGTCCCGTCATCAGTCCTATTCAATTGACCTGCGATTTTTGTGACGAAGGATTTATTTTCAATATAAATATCGTGCTGCGATACCACTGCATGCCACGAATCACAGTCGCTGCTTCCCAATACACACTCATCGTAAATGATGCTAATAAGCAGCTCCCGGTTGCCCTTACCATCGTGTATAATCGCAGCAGATAGCTGGTTATAGAGATCCATCTGGTAATACATGATGTGATCCGCTGCTAGTTCAATCGTGAGTTGTCCTGCCAGGCTTGAAAACCAAGCATGAAACGATTCCCGACTTTCCGCAAACCCTTGTTTTCCTTGATCGCCGGGCTTAAATAAGGTTTGGAAAAGCGTTTGCTCCGTTGTTAAGATCCCGTTATGATCTGCCGAAGAATTCCGCGCTATCCGCTTTGCCATCTCGGCCCATACCTGTCTAAAGGCATCACAAAAAAGCCGCTCCTCCAGAAGTCCCCACTGCGTCGTATTGAACGTTGGAAATTTAAGAACTCCGCCGGCATGGCCAATAAACGCATTTTGGAGATACACCAGGTAATTTAATGAGTAGGGGGCAAAAGACTTTATGGTAAAGTTGTTCATTAAAAACCTCCTTTGCCAGGCTCATCTTAGTGCAGCGACGACAGCCGATTAGACTCTCTTCGTTCTAGAACCAATCCAATGATCTGCTCATCGATAGCCTTAATCGCCTCATTATATTCGTTAGGAAATGCCTTAAACTCACTCTAAGCCATAGGTTTGCCCTCCTTAATCCAGTCTGTCCACACCTTATTTATCAAGCTTCTTTGAGATCTGCTTGAGGACGGACAGTATATTATTAAGAGCGATTAAAATTAAACCGAGCAGAACAAAAGTAACGATTTCATGCGTAAAAATGGAAATGACACCTAGTATGACCGCATAAATGATATAAAGGAAAATTTCGATTTTTGACATTGGGGATACCCTCCTTGTCCTTGCATAGCATGCACGCACACACCATCGGCTTCAAGCTAAATAGCCGCTTCACGCAATCGCTTGCCTCAGTACTCTGCCAGGTCACGCATGACCTGCCGGATGGTGCCGAACGTCGAGTCGGCTGCGGTTGGGCCGGCGTAGAGGATCAACAAGAAACGTTGAAGATTAAAGTTCGTTCCTCCTCTATGGCCCCTCGACTCCCACTCCATCATAAGCGTCCCCCATCCTTTCTCCTGCGCCAGCATGGAAGGAAACTCATAGAGCATCAGCTCGCCGCCGTCCTCCAGCACGAACGTCTGGGCTGTGGCACCTGTCAGCGAAATCTCATCCGGATCGTCATACGCCGTCAGCTTCAAGCCCTTCTCCTCCAACGCGCGAAGTATCGCTTCTCGGGTCACGGCGTCCTGATGCAGAATAATCACGGTTTCGGCGTACCTTTTGCCCGGCTTGGCGGCATGGAAATCCGCAGCTTTGGTCAAGATGACCTTGACTACCTCGCCCGTCTGGATGTCGCTTGCCTTCAGCATGCTGCCATCTTCATCCCGATACACGGTTTGAGGCGTAGTTTCGACTCCGCATACGTACCCGATATCCGCGATCGCGCCGCGCTTCCCCCGGTTCACTTCATCCGAGCAATTGACGGATATTCGGCCGTTCTCCACTTGCTCGACCGCGCCTTGAAAGGCCTTGGTCTTCTGCTCCCAGCAGCCTGTCAGCGCGACGGCAGCCGCAAGTAGCGCGACACCGGCTCTCTTCAAGCCGATCCCTCCCCGATCTATCCGTTCCTGTCTTGGAATGCGCTTCAATAGGTAACCTTATGTTACCATAATTGGAATGATCATTGGCGAAGTGATGTGTTATAGTGGAATTTGAATTACCTCGATAGAAAGGGTCGATCACATGAAAATAAGCCAGCTAGCCAAAGCGACCGGAGTCAGTGCCCGATCGATCAGATATTACGAGAAGAAGAAGCTGCTGACCGCAAGGCGCTTGGATAATGATTACCGGGAATTCGACGAGGCTGACGTTAAGCGAATCCAAACCATACAAATCTATTTAGAGCTCGGGCTGTCTACGAAGGATATTCTTGACATTCTGAAGTGCCATGATAACTATGATGCTTACGATAGCGATGAGTTCTGCGAGGAAATGCTCGAAACCTACGAGGACAAGCACGAAGAGATCGCCCATCAAATTCAAACGTTGACGGCGGTGCAACGGAAACTGGAACAACGTATTGGACACATGCGCATCCAGAAAGCGATGATCGCGATCGGTTCTGCCGAACAATCAAGCACGACCGGATGATCGGCAAAGATGTAGAAAAGGTCAGGTCCACCGGGTGGACCTGACCTTTCCCATAACATTCAGCGCTATGCTGCTGGCAACCGGCGCTGACAGGCGGTTAGACCGAGACCGGGTTCCGGATCAGCTCGACTACCCTCGACAGTCCATCGGTGCCGTAGCCCTCCGCGACACCGCGATTGATCAGTTCTTGAATCGGCGTCATCAGCTCCGTACTCACGCTCTGCTCTCGGCTCGCGTCCATGACATTCACGAATCCCATCTGGTTGATAGACAGGCTGGACACATCCGTTCGATGATCCCCCGCATCTACCGCCCGGGCCATCAGGGGCAGCGAGGCCGACATGGCCTGAAGCCAAGGAACCACAAGTTCCGTGAACGCTTCGGATTGGATCCGTTCCGAACGGATCATGGCCGTAGCATGGAAGAAACCACCGAACATCCCGTATGGCGCTCAGCAGCGCCAAATCATAGAGCGGCGCCAAGCCGGGGTCTTCGCCAAAATAATTCATGGCCCCAAGCCCCTTCAGCGCCGGTTGGCAGGCTTGGAAAGCCTGCTCCGATCCGCTGTACAGCACAAGTGCGCGCGCTTGCTCCATCAGACATCCTTATACTATCGCGAGCTCCGCTTGGAGGGTTGCCTGCAAACCGCCGCCGACCATGACGCTCACCTTGCACGCGTTCACGCCAAAGCGCATGGCGCTGTCCCAATAGCCCAATTCCTCGGCACCCAGACTGAACTCGATCTCGCTCGTCTCGCCCGGCTGCAACGCTACCTTCGCAAAGCCCTTCAGCTCCGCGATCCGTCTCGTAATGCCCGCTTCCCGGGCTTTCACGTACAGCTGCACCGTCTCCAAGCCCGCAGCCTCGCCCGCATTTCGAACATTGACGCGTACCTTCACATGCTCGCCGCTCGCGAGCGCTGCAGCCGCGATCGAATCCGCGGACAAGCCGCATGCCAGATAGTCGAATCGGGTGTAGCTGAGTCCGTGTCCGAACGGATATAACGCGGCGGACGGCATGTCGACGTAATCGCGGATCCGGCCCGGATCCTTCTGGTTATAATACACCGGAAGCTGAGCGGATGAACGCGGGATGGAGACAGGAAGCTTGCCGCTCGGGTTCACGAGGCCGAACAAGATCTCGCCGATCGCCTGGCCGCCTTCCTTGCCCGGATACCAGGCGCATAGGACTGCCTCCGCGAGCTTGTCCACCTCTTCGATGGCATGAGGACGGCCTTGGATCAGCACGAGGACGATCGGCACGCCGGTTGCCGCTACCGCCTCCGCCAGCTGCCGTTGCGCTGCTCCCAGCCGCAGATCCGCGAGATCGACGCCTTCCCCGCAATCCATCTCGTACGATTGCTCCCGCCCGATGACCGCTTCACCGTTGCCGTCGAACAGACCGCCGAACTGTCTGGCGCTGCTGCCTCCTAACACCAACACGGCAACATCCGCAGCCCGGGCTGCCGCAACGGCTTCTTCCAATTCTTCCGCCGACGAGGAGCGGATGCCGCAGCCGCGCGCGTACATGATCGACGCATCGGCAGGAGCAGCCATCCGGATGCCTTGAAGAACGGTAGAGCCCGTATTCGGACGCTGCACGCTCGTATAGTCTCCAAGCTGATTGTACATCTGGTCCGCATTGGGTCCGATGACCGCGATGCGCTTGCCGCTCCCCTGCAGGGGCAGCCTGCCGCGATCGTTCTTGAGCAGCACGACCGATTCGCGCGCGATGTTCAGATTGAGCGCTTTCAGCTCGGGACGCCCGATGCCGGAAGCGGCCTGCGATTCGTCCGTGTACGGCCGGTCAAACAAGCCCAGCTCGAACTTGAGACGCAGCACGCGCCGGACCGCCCGATCGACAACGGATTCATCGACCAGGCCGGACGATACCGCCGCTTCGAGCGTCGTGAACGACGTGTCCCACAAGCTTAAGTCAACGCCCGAGGTCAGCGCCAGCGCGGCGGCGGCCTCATGGCTGCCCGTTAACGCCAGCAGCCGGTCAATCGCTTGGCCGTCGGCCATGACGATCCCGCCGAAGCCCCATTCCTCGCGCAGCATCTCCGTCAACAGCTTGCGGTTCGCATGACATGGAACGCCGTCAATCTCGTTATACGCCGCCATGAAGCCTGCCGCTCCCGCCTTAGCGCCCGCTAACGCCGCGGGCAGATGGATCTCCCGCAGCTCGCGCTCCCCGATGTTGGCGGGACCGGCGTTCTTGCCGCCCATGCCGGCGCCTTGTGCGCAAAGATGCTTCAGCACGACGGCGACTCTTCCCTCGCTCGCCAGGCCGCCTTCGCCTTGCATGCCCCTTACCGCTGCTTGCGTGAACGCGGCAGCCAGATACGGGTCCTCGCTAAAGCATTCCTCCGTGCGTCCCCATCTCGGGTCTTGTGCGATATCCAGCACGGAGACCAGACCGAGATGGGCACCTCTGCCGCGAATTTCGGCTGCGGTCAGGCGGTAGGCCTGCTCCATCAGCTCCGGATTCCAGGTCGACCCCGCGTTCAGATTGACCGGCAGCATGGTGCCGTCCAGCGCCTGATGGCCGTGCGGACTCTCTTCGCTCAGCAGCACCGGAATTCCCAGCCGGGTATTCTCCTTGACGTATCGCTGGATCTGGTTGGCCACGGCTGCGCTGTGTTCCGCGGCAATGCCGTTCGCATAATCGACGCCCGACCACGGGTCGCTCCGGAACAATCCGTACAGCGCGCCCATGCCATCGAAGCGGCCGACCTCTTGCTTGAAGGCATCCGTTAACGCATAGACGCCGTCTGCCTGCTTCTCGTACGCATCCCAGCCGTACATGCGTTGATTCAGTTGACCGACCTTCTCCTGAAGCGTCATTCTGGACATCAAATCATCGATTCGCTCGCTGACCGGCACATCCTGCCGTTTGTACGCTTCCATTGGTGCCTCACCTCGATTTCGTGTTGGCTGCCTGCGTGTCTCTCCATGGTGTCATCTAGCGATTCTTCATAAACGTACCATGCCTCTCGCAGGAAATAAAGCCCTCCACGAGGCCATTCAATATACGACGACAACAAAGCGGACGAGCGGCGACGCGCCGCTCGTTCCCGGTACGCTCCCCGGAGGACTGTACAGCGTCACCTCATACGTACCCGGCCCTTTGTTCGGCGTTAACCGGCAGGTGAATTTGCCATCCTTCACCGGAATATCCACGCGCTTGCTCGACACATTCCCCACATGATAATCCATGCTGATCGAGTCGAAGGACTGCCCCTTCAACTCCCCGGTTAGATCGACCCATGCACCGGCGCTGATGTCCGCATAACCGCTGGGCCACGCCTTACCATTGCTGCTCGTCAGCTTAAGCTCCACCTGCAAGGAATCCGCGAACCAGGAACCCGCAGTGCGGAACGGCACATCCGCAGCCGTAATCGTCGTCTTAATCGGAATACTATTAATCACGCGCTTCGTCTGCATATCCTGCATGACAAAAGCATTGTCGCCCGGCAGCATATCCACGCTTACTTGATAGATCTGGTACTTCAAGCCGTTATAGCCAACCGGAGGCTTCTGCTGCTCATAGCCCCAAGACGCCCCTGCCCCCAACCGCTCATTGTAGTAGGTGAATGGAGGTCCCCCGATACTGAACACCGAGGTCTGATAGTCTGCCGTGCTGCTGATAGGCGGCACAATCGAGTTGGTCGACCAGTGCGTATAATGCACCGTGATGGCTTTAGCCGCAGCATCGTAGGTTACCGGCAGACCGAATTGCTCTGACATGAAACGAAGCGGCACTAGCGTTCGGCCATCCTTCACGAGAATCGGTACCGTCGCCAGCTTCTCCTGCTTGCGGAACACTTCACCGGTGCCAAGCCGCAGCTTCAGCTCGTTTTGCCAGCCGTTCTGGGAGACGTAGACCGCCCCGCCGCCCGGCTCGGCCACGAACTGAATCTCCCCGCCAATAATGGTCGCTATATCCCGAAGCGGCAGGAACGCGGTCCCCTCCTTCACGATCGGAGCCTGCGCCAGCGGAACGAACCGATTCTCATACGGCTTGAACATCTCGCTGCGCCCTGCCTGCAGGTTCAGCTGCATATCGACCGGCAGCAGCACGATATCCGCCGAATCGAGCAGGTTCAGGACAGGCCGAAAGCTCGTCAGCATCGAGACGAAATCATCCAGCGAGCCATAGCCGATAAACGAGTAATACGTGCTGCCGTTATGCGTCCAACTCGCCGAATACATCACCTTCCCGGCAGCCGCCTTCGTCACGAGTACCGTCCCGGCCGCCCCGCTCACCGGTGCGCCTGCCTTCACCATCGCAGCAAACTTACTGCTAAGCTGCTTCTCCAAATCAGCGTCCGCGCCAGTGCTCCAGAACGTCCAGCCAGCCGCATCACTGCCCCGCAGCCGCTTCGCGCTCGGCGGCACCGTCAATCCCGCCTCGGCCGCAGACCCCGCCGCAAGCCGGTAAAGCACATCCGAAGCCTGAGGCTCGCCCGCTCCGCCAGCGCCAAGCAGCATCGCCTCCGCCGGCACTGCCTTCTCCGAGCGATACGCCGTCAATTGATACCCATCCGCGGTCAATTGACTCCGCATGCCGTAATACTGCCAATGCGAATCCGGCAGCCGCGTCGGCAAATACGCCGTGACCGGGCTCTGGTTATACAGCTGTTCCGCCAACGCCCTCGTAAAATGCGTATAATACCAGAAGCCCGGGTCCAGCTCCGGTTTCCCGTTGCCGGTCAGCCTCGGCGCAGACGTACCCGCCATCCCCTCTACCCCATCGGCCGCCGCGGGCGAAGCTGCACCCGTTCCCGTCATCCCCACGAGCAGCGCTCCTGCAAGCACCAGGAACCTTGTCCATCTCTTTGTCATGTTCGCTAACCTTCCTTTCATGCTATGCTCCCTGTTTTTACAGACGTTCCCATCACCGAAAAGTTGCTCCCCTAACGGAGCAAAGGCAACCGATTTTTAGCCGGCTGCCTTCGTGTTTGGATTACAGACAAACAGAAAGAGGGGCGCTCATCGCCCCTCTTCTCTTCTAAGATCTGTACGAGGTCGTGAATTGACCATCGTTGACTCGTTTAACTCATTTGCCTCGTTCTGTACGCTCCCCCATATGGCCGCGCTTGTCAACAAATGAAAGTTGTCCAGCTTGTGATTGAGGACATCCAGCGTTTCATTGGATTCCTGGATTTGTTGAATAACGTTTTGTTTATGTTCTGTCAGGATCGCATAACAGCTGTCGAAGTCCTGTACGTCGATCAAGTCCATGTAGCGTTGAATTTCCTTCAAAGGCATATTGGTGCGCTTTAGGTGGACAATAAAGATGAATCGTTCGAGATCAAGCTGATCAAATGCACGTTGACCATTTTCTCTTCGTCTCGGCCTTGGCAGTAAGCCTATTTTTTCGTAATAGCGTATCGTGTCGTAACTAAGGCCAGTCTTTGCGGATATGTCGGAGATCCCATACGTAGGTTCCATAGTCTCCCCCCCTGCAGAATGGTGTTATTCTTCCGCTTGAAGATAAATTAACGGCGGCGAAGCTTCTTGTTCTCGAGGGCCGGATGATTGTCGGCGTAATTGTCTGCCGGATTGAGGTCCGTTCCCGGAGGTACGATCTCGTCAATCCGGTCGAGAATCTCATGATCAAGCTCCACATCCGCTCCTGCCAAGAGGCCTTCGAGTTGTTCCATTGTCCTCGGACCAATAATGACAGAGCTTATCGCCGGGTGGGCTTTGACAAACGCAAGCGCAAGGTGAGGCAAAGAAATACCGGCTTCATCGACCAATTCCCGGAGCTTGATTAATGCTTCTACTTTAGGCCGGAGAGCAGGATTCGCCGTGTCGTATAGAGAAGGTCTGGCAGCCGCCCGATGGCTTTGCCCGGAATCCGCCCTGCCAGAGAGCCATCCTCCGTTCAACGGGCCATAGGTGAGAACGCCCATTCCGTACCGCTGCGCGGTCGGCAACACCGCGCCTTCTAATTTTCGGGTAAAGATCGAGTACCTTGGCTGCTCCGTGAGAAAACGGTGATGATTGCCGCGCTGCGCAGCCCATTGCGCTTCGACGATCCATTCTGCCGGAAAGGTCGACGATCCGATCGCCCTCACCTTCCCTTCTCGAATGAGGTCCGACAGTGCGGACAGCGTTTCATGGATATCCGTATTATAGTCCGGACGATGAAGCTGATACAAATCGATATAATCCGTATCGAGGCGACGAAGGCTGTCTTCGACAGCTCGCTTGATCCAGCGTGCGGATGCGCCTTTCTGATTCGCGTCTTGTCCCATCGGCAAGCCAAACTTTGTCGCAAGGACCACATTGTCTCGACGCCCTTTCAGTGCCTTGCCAAGGATCACCTCTGACTCGCCCATGGAATAGACATCTGCCGTATCGATGACATTAATGCCTGCATCCAGTGCTTTATGAATAATTCTTATCGAGTCTTCATGATCCGTATTTCCCATCGCTCCAAGCATCATGGTTCCGAGCGTCATCTCGCTCACGGTTATCCCCGTTGCTCCTAAAGTTCGATATTTCATGTGCTTTGCCTCCATCGTTCAATTTGTTGTCTCAGTTTGTTGTTTCCGTTCAGTTTGATTGTATCCGCTGGAGCACACTCCAGCGCAAGGAGAACCTGTTCCCCTTTTTTAGCCAAAAGATCAAACCATAAGTGGCACCACGAGATTAACCCCCGACTCTTCCGAGACGGGGGTTTTATGCGTTCAGATGCTTACTCGGGCTTATACCGCAAAGTTGCTCCCCTAACGGAGCAAAGGCAGCCGATCTTTAGTCGGCTGCCATTCATCATTATTCCACTTACAGTAATAAGAAATTCGAAATCATGTTTCCCGTTAGGAGTCCAACGGTTGAAGTAATACATTGGCCATTAACGTGTTTGCTACACGTAACGCCTCTGTCCGGTCTTTTGCCGGCGCTGTAATCATTAAACCATCCTCCCCACTCCAATTGGCAGACTTACCATCTGCTTGCTGTTCAAAGAGTGTGAGCGTAATTTGACGGAAATGATCATCGGCGTATAGCGTACCTAAAGAAAAACTCTTCCCTATAGTCCCTTCCTCAAACCATTGATACACGAGCAGAAACCCTTCTCCCTTTCGAGCGTTGAACGTACGATTCGTCAGCTGTTCCTTCGGCACCGGCAGCGGCTCGCCATTAAGTTCAAGCATTCCCCGAAATAATCGCTGTCCGTTTAACGTTCGACGGAGAGTTCCTTCGATTTGAACGGTGACAGGTTCGATCTCCTGGGCATTCTCTGTGCCTAGGCGGTATTTTACTCCCTCTAGACTTACATCCACTTCACGTGGTAAGTACAGCCATAAACCAACGGTGAACGCAGTTAGAACGACTCCGAGTCCAATAAGCCAAATGACCTTCTTCACTACACGTTAACCCCTTTCAGCATCTAGGGCTTATTGATTGAACTGGGGTCCTCATTATAATGCTCCAGGATTGCAGAACTAACGTTCCCCGATAGCTTAACAATTAATTGGTTCTTATCAAACTCTTGAGATTCGAACTCTTGTCTCTAAGGAAATATTTATTTGCGATTTTGTTACCGTTATCGTCAAAACTCCTACATCCTGGTCATTCCATTTTTCTAAAAAATTGTCGGATTGAAACAAATATTTTATCAAAGAAGTCACTTAGATATTTTTTGACTAGAAACCCTACCAAAGCAAAGAATAGCGAAATGCCAATAATAATCAGAAATAGTTTTAGTCCTATTTCTAAAGATTCCATTAAGCTCCTCCTTCTGGATCAACGAACTAAAGTTATTGTTGAGACTAAGCTCCGGTATAAATCGCAACCATCTAACGTTCTAAGGTTCGTAGCCATTAGTTAACCTCATCCCCTTAATTAAAGTACTTTCAGCTTAATATTCGGCAAAGCAATTTACAACCTTTTCCACACGGTCCTTCCTGTTCTTCAGTTGGCTCTGTTATTCTTTATTGTTGATTTTCATTCCAAAAGAAAAACGCCTTATGAAAGGCGCTTGATTGCTAACGTTTCCCGTAATCATGTCGCTTATCGGTACATTTGAACAAACCACATCTTAAAACCGTGTTTTTCGTAAAAACCAACGATTTTCTGCCACTGCTTACTTGCGGAATACACTGTGGAACGAGTTATACCATTGTTTTCAGCTGATTGGAGCAGCTTATCAACCATCGCATGCCCGAGATTGTCGCTCCGATAATCTGGATGAACGTAAACCTCATCGACCTCAAGATAACTTTCGCCTTTTTCAATGACAGCCAATCCATCACTTTCATGGACTGTTCCTGTTATGTATCCTACTACTACTGAGTCAATCTCTGCGACCCAGAAGTAATCCCCGATGTAGTTTCTTAGAATTTCTTCGGTATTTGCCCCCAAACCGTAAGTGATACCTTCAGAAATCCATAACTCAGATAATTTTGCTGCCCTTGATAAATCACCTTCAGTTGCTTTTCTAACATTAACCATTGTACTATCACCGCCTAATTTACATTGTTCAGCTACTATCGTGTGTTATTGTGCTATCGTGTCCCGTTACAATCAATTGCCAATCAATCCAAATTAATCTGTCTCATATACGGTGTAATACAAAAACAGTCTTCGAGTTCTTCTTGTCCCCTGGTAAGTAAAAATGCTCTGAATCATGCTGATTGAAAAGAAACTCTACATATGTAAAATCTCTTTGCTCTAATTTTTCAAGACCAAACCTATACCTTTCTTGTCCAATCAGTTCCACCACACACTCCTCGTCTACCGCTTAAAATTCGCTTGTTTTCGTAGATTTTAAACGAAGCTGACTTCGTGTTTGAGCAGTTGTGCCAAGTTAGCTTACACTTTTTTCTTCATCGAAATTGCTGATATCAGATATAAAATAAGAACGACTCCAAAGAAATTCCATATACTCGGAATACTCGCGATAGCTAGGTAAAGACAACAAGGTAGCGACCAGATAAGTACGATACACATCAAAACCCGATTTTTAAGAAACGAAGCAATAATACCTATAAAGGCAGGGAGTATCAGCATTGTATAAAAGATTCTGATCGTTCTATCGTTCGATGGGATATCTGAATAGGGATTCCAATACAAAAATAATGCACACAAAATTATACAGATAATGGAGGCAAATAATCCAAGGATCGAAAATTTCATTACCAGCATCTCCTTCCTCGCCAATCTCCTTCATCAAAGGCCTTTCAGGAGGCCGCTCTAACGTCGAGATTGTAGAAATTCGCTTTCTTTGGAATCGACTATTTATCGGAATCCTTTTTATTTAATAAGTAAGCACCAATAAACAAAGGTATCAGCAAGAAAACATAAACTCCTGACGGGATTTGACAAAACAAGCCTCCATAGGTTCCGTCGATTTCATCCACATTTTGTGATAATTGTGCCAGGGTAAAGATGATGGCTGCAGTTAAAAAAGTGAAGACGTACACTAACAATCCCGCAAGTTTATTCACCTTATCCCCCATTTCTCGTCTAATACAGAGCATTCCAATTCCTATCCAAATTCTAGAACCTGCACGCAATCACCTGTCGAGGGCCGCAGCTAGTTCACAAAAAGGAAGACCAAACCTCGGCCGATACAGCTGCAGCTGCAGACAGGCTTGCCAACCGACGCAAAAAAGCCCCGAAAAGGGGCTTTTAACGTCGTGCCGCGTCATGAATTCGAATACGCATCATTACCGGTGCCGGCTCCGAGCCATAGCGATTTGAGCGGTACCATCGATTCCTCGGGCACGTAATACTTGAAGCAGTTACTGCTAATGTCGCCCAGCAGCTGGCGCCGGATAGGCGAAGCGCCTTCAAGCAAGCGGTCCGACGCCCGGTGGTAATCGATCGGCCGCATCCAGATCGGGCTGTACCCGATGAACAGCTGCCGCCGCGTAAAGCCGGATCGGTTCGGGGCGCCGGCGTGCCAGAGATTCTGCGGGAAGATGAACGCGTCGCCTGGTTGGCCGCACACCTGGATCTCCCCGTTGACCGGCACATCCACGTTCGTCTGTACCGGCGCGAAATCCGCCATCCGGTGGCTGCCGGGGATCAGCTTCGTATTGCCGCGATTCGGCTCCGACATATCGCTCAGGATATACCCGACCTTGACATAATAGATCGAGGTGAGCCCATGCAGGCGCGGAAACTGCGGATGCGGCCCATCCTGATGCCAGTTGATGAAGCTTTGGGAATCCGTCTTGAGATCGTCCGGATTCGGCTTGCGTACCGTCAAGTGCGAGATGTGCAGCTGAATGTTGAACCCGAGAATATTGACCATGAGGGGCAGCAACGACGGTTCATCGATCAGTCCGGCGATCTCCGCATGCCGCTCCACGCTGTTATACCAATTATAGGACAGCGACTCGGGTTCGCCGGCCAGCAGTTCGTCGACGGCCCGATTCAGCCGCGCCACCCGTTCTTCCGGCAGCACGTTCCGCAGGATTAAGTAGCCGTCCCGGTGGAATTGCCGGACCAGCGCCGGAATATCGAGCTGTTGCGTTGTCATCCTGAAGCGTCCTCCTTCTTATTGGCCGTAACCGAGCTCCTCCAGCTGCTTGGTCGACGCCTCCATGTACGTCTTGAAGTTCATGCTCGACTCCAGCTTGCTCAGGAAGGCGTCGTACCCGTCGAGCGGGCTCTTCCCGTAGATGAATTTCACGAATTCCTCTTCGATGAACCGGCTGGCATCCGCCGGATTATATCCGTCGGGATTGGTCAGGAATCCGTTCAAGATTTGAATTCTCGGCTGGCTGTTGGCAAATTCGATGTATTTCGTTTGCGGCGCGAATTTGGTCTGCAGGTAGGTCATCTCCGGCCGGCCGGTAAACTGGTACAGCCACGTGAAGCCCGCTTCCTTGCCCATCAGCTCGGTGGGCACGACCTTATCGCCGTCCAGATTGTAGTGCGTCCCGCTGATGCCGAATTGCACCAGCATCGAGCCTTCCTTATCGGATACGTAGTTCAGCAGATCGAAGACTTTCTGCAGTTTAGCCTTGTCGTTCTCCAGCGCTTTCGGGATCGCGTAGATGCCGGAGGTTCCGCCGATGTCGAACGGACCGTCGAATTGGCCGCCCGGCCCTTTCGGAGGCGCGAGCTGGATCCAGTCCGCGTTGGGATTCACTTTTTTGATCTGCTCGGTAAACTGATCCTTGCTGAGGTTCGGCCAATCGATCCAGACGATGCCCGCTTGCCCCTTGATCGCCTTCTCCTGATGCTGCAGGCCGGTATTGGCCATGATCTCCGGATCGACCGCTCCGGTATCGATCAGCTTCTTGATAAAGCCGAGCGCGTCCTTCATCGCCGGGTCATACAAGGAATTGACCAGCTTCCCGTCCTTGACGTAGAACGTGTTCGGGTCGCCTACGCCGAATGCGCCGAAGATCGGGGCGAACGCGGACAGTTTGTTGCCGGTCAGGCCCAGCGTATCTTTCTTGCCGTTGCCGTCCGGGTCCTGATCGGCGAACGCCTTCACCACGTTCAAGAATTCGTCGGTCGTCGCGGGCGGCTGGAGGCCGAGCTTATCGAGCCAGTCCTTGCGGATCCAGTAGGTATTGTAAGGAATGTTGGGCGCTTTCGGAATGGCGTAGACTTTACCGTCCATCGTCGTCTTCTTGAAGCTCTCGTCCCCGATAAATCCTTTCACCGGCTGCAGCTTATCCATGTACGGGGACAGATCGAGCAATAGCCCCTGCTCCACGAATTGCTTCAGCGAAGCGCGGTCCGGCACCTGGAACAGATCGGGAAAATTCCCGGAGGCCAGCCGCACGTTCAATTGGTTCTTGTAATCGTCCCCCGACGCATAGACGGTTAGATTCAAATCCGACTGAATCGCCTTGTCAATGGCATGCTTAATGAAATCCTTGTCCGGGGTCGGCAAGTTGTTGCCGGTCTCGATGATCTCCAGCTTGACCGCGGCAGCCGGCTCGCCGGCGTTCGCGGTGCCGCCGCTCGGCTCGCCGGCAGACGGCGGGTTCGCGGAATTGCCGGACGAACAACCCGCCAGCACGATGCTCGACAGGATACCGACCGTAAGCATACTCGAAAACATTCGCTTCATGATAAGCTTCCCCTTTCTCGTAGGGCCGGGCGATGAAGCGCGGGACGGGCGGGTCTCCTTGGATGCCGTCATGTCTGTTCTGCCAACGTTCTCGCCAGGCGCTTTAACCTTTGTATTGTATCAACCGGCCTCACCCGTTCCTGCAGCAACGGGGCGCCGAGCTTCAACCTTTGACGGAGCCGAGCAGCATGCCTTTCGTGAAATGCTTCTGCAAAAACGGATACACCAGAATCACGGGCAGACTGGCCAGGATGACGGAAGCCATTTGCAGCGTTTCGCTCGGCGTCATATTATCGGCATTCTCGAGCGGCTGCTGCGTTTGAATCAATATTTCCCGCACGACCACTTGGAGCGGGAACAACGCCCGATCGGTCACGAACATGATCGCTTGGAAAAATTCATTCCAGTGCCCCACCGTATAGAACAGCCCGATGGTCAGCGTGACCGGCACGGATAGCGGCATGACGATCTGCAGCAGGATGCGGAATTCCTTCGCCCCGTCCATTCGCGCGGATTCGAACAGTTCTTCGGGAAGCGACTCGTAGAAGCTCTTCATAATGAGCACGTTGAAGCTCCACACGAGGTTCGGCAGGATCATCGCCCAGATCGAATCCAGCAGCCCGAGCGACTTGACTACCAGGTAGGTCGGGATGATCCCGCCGCTGAACAGCAGGGTAAACACCACCATCATGAGAAAAAAGTTGCGCCCCGGGAGCTGCTTGCGGCTGAGCGGATACGCCATTAACGCCGTAATGGCCATATTCAGCGCCGTGCCGACGACCGTGATCAGGACGGTCACGCCGAAGGCCTGGGGAATATTCGATTCCGTGAGCAGCTTATGGTAGGCGTCGAACGTGATCGATCGCGGAATGAGAATGAAGCCTCCGTTTTTGAGCACCTCGCTGAACGGCGTGAGCGATACGGAGAGGACGTACAGCAGCGGGAATACCGCGATGAGCCCGCTGACGAGCAGGATCACAAAGACGACGGCGTTCGCGATGCGGTCGTTCGTGCTCTTTACCATATGCCTTCCCCCCAGCGCTTCGCGAGTTTGTTCGATCCGAGCACCAGGACCAGCCCGATCGCGGCCTTGAACAATCCGACCGCCGACGCCAGGCTGAAATTCAGCTGCTGCAGGCCGGTGCGGAATACCCAGGTGTCGAGAATGTCGGCGACGGGATATACCTGAATGTTATACATGATATAGATTTGCTCGAAGCCCGCATCGAGGATATGGCCCAGCTTCAATATCAGCAGCATGATGATGACGGTCCGGATCCCGGGGAGCGTAATATGCCAGATCATCCGCAGCCTGCCCGCGCCGTCCACCCGCGCCGCCTCGTACAGCGTAGGGTCAATGCCGGCAATAGCCGCCAAATAAATGATGGCCCCCCAGCCGAGATTCTGCCAAATCTCCGATCCGACCAGAATGGACCGAAAATAAGACGTCGAGGTCAGGAAGGGGATGGCGTCTCCCCCCGCGTCCTTCACCCACTGGTTCACCAAGCCGGAGCTCTGGGACAGCAGCGCCAGCAGGATGCCGTAGATGATGACCCATGACAAGAAATGAGGCATGTACGTTAAGGTTTGGATCAGCGATTTGAACCATCTGATCCGGCATTCGTTCAGCAGCAGCGCCATGGCGATGGGCGGCACCATGCCGAAGATCAGCTTGTACAGACTGATCAGGAACGTGTTCGTCAGCAGCTGCGAGAAATAGGGCGAATGGAAGAAGGTTAAGAAATGCTTGTTCCACGGGCTTGCCCACGAGCTGTTCACGATCCCGTCCATCATGTTGAAATCTTTGAACGCGATGATGACGCCGTACATCGGGATATATTTGAAGACGATATAATACAGGAGTCCCGGCAGCAGCATCACGTAGAAGGCCTTGAAGCGCCAGACGGTTCGGCCGAGGACGGCGCCCGGTCTCGGCGCGGGCTCTTGCGCGGGTTCTTGCACGGGATGCACAGCAGTCCGCTCATTCATGGCATCGGATCACCTCGCTTCGTTGTAAGCGCATTCTTTGAATGGCCAACCCAAGTATAGCAAGGCATGCGCTGCCTTAACTATGCAGGGATCTTACGAAATCAAGCACAAAACCGACACTCTTGCGGCGCGGCTCCGATTCCGGTGCCAAGGGCGGATGCCGAGCCGGCTCGGCCCGCCCCCCGCGCCCGCGCTATTGCCGTTCGACGGCTGACGCCTTCGTCTGCCCGGCGCACCCGGCGGTCATCTCAGCACGGGAATCGTGATACAGACTACCGTCCCCGCATTCGGCAGGCTGCCGATCCTGAGCCCGTATGGCGCGCCGTAGCGAAGCCGCAGACGGTGGTGGACATTCGCCATTCCGATGCCGGTGGCGTGCCCTCCGATAGGGTCCGCCTGCTGTTCGTTAAGCGCTTTCAGTAACGCCGGCTTCTCCGTCCCGGTTCCGTTATCGCGGATAAAGAACCGCAGCTTCCCTTTGCGCACGGAGGCCCGGACGCGAATGAGGCCGTCTTCGCGGCGGCTAGGCGCGATTCCGTGAAAGACCGCGTTCTCCAAGATGGGCTGCAGCGTCAGCTTCAGGATGCGGCACGATAATACGCCGGGATCGATGTCCTGCTCGTACCTGAATTTATCTCCGTACCGGATCTTCTGGATCTGCATGTACATGTTCAGCCCCTCGAGCTCTTCCTCCACCGTCAAAAATTCCGAGGTGCGATCGAAGCTGTACGATAATACGCCGACAAGCGCCCTGATCGTTTCCTTGACCTCCCTCGTCCGATGCTGCTTGGCCAAGCTTCCGATGCAGGCCAGCGTATTGTACAGAAAATGGGGGGCGATCTGGCTCTGCAGCACCTTCAATTCGAGCTGCTTCTTCCGCTCTTCCATGTGCTTCGTCTCCTGAAGCAGCTTGCGGATTCGCTCCATCATGGCGTTAAAGCTCTGGGCAAGCCGCCCGATCTCGTCCTCGCGTCTCACGACCAGGCTCGGGAGCACGCCCATATCGTGAACCCGGTCCATCTTGACTGCCAGCATCCGGATCGACTTGGTCATATAGCGGGACATCGCGAACGCCATGAACAGCAGCACCACGAACCATATGCCGGCGGCCGTCTTGTAATTATCGAACAGCCGGGTGACGTTCTGATAGAAATACCGGTCCTGGATCAGCACGAGCAGCGTCCAGCCGAGCCGGTTCTGACCGGATTTGACGACGACGAGTTTGCCGGCCGGCCCGCTGATATCGGTGGCCGTCACCGGAAGCCCGGCCAGCTCGTCGACGAACGGGTCAGGGAGATCCTCGTGATACGTGCCCGGCCTTTGCGGCAGCATGACGTTGTCCCGGTCGAACGTCACCACCTTGTCCTTATCGGACATGATAACGAACGTCTGGTAGGTGCCGGAGGTGAATTCGCTTATTTTCCGGTTCAATTTGTCCAGATCGAGCTCGATGACCGCAACCCCGATGATATCCCCGTTGTCGGCGCTGACGGGGCGGGAGATGGCTACCGTCTCGCCGGAGAGCGGAGATACGTAGGGCTGGCTCACGACGGCCGCCCCGTAGGTCTGCTGCGACTTCTCATAGATCGAGCTGAGGTGCGGATTGCCGATAATATCGTAATTGACCTGGGAGCTGGAGAACACTTTGCCGTCCCTGCGGATGATATACAGCGTCTTCACGAGCGCGCTGTTGTTCTCGGCTATGAACCGTAGCGACTCGGATAGCTTGCCGCCGTCCCCATCCCTTAGCAGATTGGCGTCCGTCGATAACAACAGCAGCACGTTCCGGCTGTTGTCCAGATAAGTATCGAGGAATTGGTTCGTACGAGCGATCAGGACGGCGGAATCCGATACCATCTGATTCTTGAACAGGTCGGCCGCCCTGTAGTAGTTGTTCCAAGCGAGCAGGATGAAGAACGCAAACGTCACGATAAATAAGAACAGAAACTGCCTCGTCGCCAAGCTCCATCTTCTGTACCAGTTATAGATCCGGTTCATGCGCCATCACCCTTGTCTGCCTTGTTCCGCCCACCTGAGCTCGGTTGGAGCGGCTCCCGTCCATTCGCGAAAGACGGCGGAGAAATAGCGGTAGCTTGGAATGCCGACCTGCTGCGCAATCTCGTAGACGCGAAGCGAGGTGTGCTGCAGCAGCTCGGTTGCCCTCCCGATTCGCGTCCCGGTCACGTAATCGTTGAACGATACGCCCGTTTCTTCCCGGAACAGCCGGCTCAAATAATTCGGGCTTAACCCGACCTCCCGGGACACCGCGCTGAGCGTAATATTTTTCTCGAGATTCCCCTCGATATACGCCTTGGCCGCCGCGATCTCCCTGCGGCACTTCTTGGTCCCGGCCGAAGACTCGATGGCCTGAACGAAGCTTTCCGCCAGCTCATGGAGGGTGCCGGCATCGGCGATCCGGCTCGGCGCCTGCCGCCCGCCGCCGCCTGAAGCTACTTGTTCCCGGTGCCGCTCCCGGAGCCGCTCGGCGACGAACGTCCGCAGCTCCTCCGGCGCGAAGCGTCCGCTCATCGCCCAATGCCAGAACTCCCCGCGAATGAGCTTCACCAGCCGTTCCCGGTCCCACTGCGCCCCGCGCAGCTTGTCCGCCATCTCGCTCGCCGCCCGTTCGTCAAGCGAAGCCGATCCGGCGGACGGCAGAGCGAATACCCGGCCGGTCCCGTCATAGAACAGCGCGTCCGGCCTCTCGCATACGGCCCGGTACCGATCGGCGAACTCCGCGCTCTGCCGGATCGGCTCGCTGATGACGCCATACAGCCGGTACGCATCGCTGAGGAAAGGCAGCCTGCTCTCGATCGAGCGATACAGCTCTTCCGTCATCGCTTCCACTTCGCGCCGCAATTCCGGCGGATCGCCTGCCTCCGCGCGATACAGCAGCACATAGATGCCGCGGTCAGCCGGAAACCAGGCAAACGGCTTCAGGCGCTCCAGCTCCGCCAGCGACTCTTCGACGGCTTGATGAACGAATAACCGGCTTTCCTTGCCCGATTCCGCATGCAGCGCGGCAATCCGCAGCGGATACCGGATCCGGAAAGCGGCCTGCAGCCAGGCCGCGAGCTCGCCGTCATCGGCTGTCTGCCGGGTCATGGCCAGCAGCTGCTCGGACAGCTTGCGCCGCCGGCGTTCCGCCTCGCCCTGCCGCAGCGATCGTTCGCGATGCACGCGCTCTCTCGCCCGCTGCAAGGCTTCTGCGAGGTCGCTGTCGTCCATCGCGACTTTCACCAGGTATTCTACCGCGCCGAGCTTGACCGCTTCCTGAGCGAAGGCGAATTCCGAGTGGCAGGTGAGCAGGATCACCTGAATATGCGGGAACTCCGACTTCAGGCGGCGAAACAGCTCAAGCCCGTTCATGACCGGCATCGTAATGTCGGTGATAACGATATCCGGCGCCAGGCAGCGGCAGAACCGCAGCGCGTCCTCTCCGTTCTCCGCTTCTCCGATCCATTCGGCCCGGTGCCGCTCCCAGGCAAACATGCGAAGCTCCTGACGGATCGGCAGTTCATCGTCGACCACCAGTACCGCGAGCAGATCGTCGTTCATATGGCTCCTCCCCCGATAGACACGATCTTATATGAAACGGTCAAAACCAAGCGAATAGCAAGAAGATGGCCTGCACAACAGCTGCAGTACCATCTTATTTGCCTCGCCTATAATCTATTCGTACACCCGGACTTCGACGATCTCGGCGCACGGGCTTCCGTTCGTCGCGTATACCGCGATCCGGAGCCTGTCGGTGACGAGCGCCGCGTCGAGCGCGTGGACGCGTTTGCGCTTATGATTGTTTTGACCTTCCGCTACGGGAATCCATTCGCCGTTCGCATAGCCCTCGATCGTATAATTCCGAACGAGCTCCGGCATGATCGCGAACGGCGTGCGGTGATGATGAAGATTGATCAAGTCCTCGTTGACGTCGTCATTGAACGTGACGTGGACCGTCCGGACGTTCACCTGCTTCGCCCAACACAGCTCCAGCCATTCCGGCGCGTCTCCCCGCATGGCAGCGGACGACCACTGATGCGGGCCCGCATACGGACGGTGATAGCCGTCGACGGCTTTCGCCGGGGAGAACGCATCCGTCCGCGACAGCAGCCGGAAGCAGAACGGCTTGCGGACGAACGGCCGCATGCTCCATTGGATGACCGGCTGCGACGGCTGATGGTTCTCGAGGTCGGCCGACACGATCGGCGCCGGTCCTTTGGCAAACGCCAGGACGCCCGTCTGTGGCTGTCCGGACACGTGCAGCGACAGCCGTTCGTCGGCCTTGATAATGAGGAACGCGTTCTGCGGGACAGCCGGCTTCCACCGTACGTCCAGCCTCACCCACTGCTTGGCGCCCGTGCCGACTTGCGCAGACGCGGCCGTCTGCAGCGTATGCGGGACGTAGTTCTCGCCGCGGCCCGTATTCCATAGCTCGACCGTCAGCGTCGCCGCCTCGGTGGCATCGACCAACAGCTCGATGCCGTCGATGTCCGGGTCCGCCGGCAGCAGCAGCCCGACATCGGACGTCAGCGGGCAGGCTTCCGACGGCGACTCGATCGCGAGACGTGTCATCGTACTGGATGCCTTCACGCTCGCCTGCAGCGCCAGGTCGGCCGGATCCGCATTGCGCACTCCGATAATCGAGGCGTCCTGCCTCAGCATGGTTTGCTGCAGTTCATGCAGATGCCTGTGGTGCAGCTCGCGCGGCGTGATGCCCTTCTCCACGCAGAGCGCCGCGCCGGTGCCGGCGGCTTCCCCGATGACGGCGCAGGTCGCCATGACCCGCGTCGTGCCGAACGCCACGTGAGACGCGCTGATGTCGCGGCCGGCCATGAGCAAATTGCCGACGTTGACGGAATACAGCGAACGGAACGGAATATGATAGATGCCGTCCATATGCAGATGCTTGGATCCGCTTTCAGTCGAATACATGCCTTGCGGCGGATGCAGGTCGATGGACCATCCTCCGAACGCGACGCGGTCTTCGAATTCGCGCTGCGCCACGATGTCGTTCTGATTGAGCACATAATCGCCGATCAACCGGCGATACTCCCTTTTTCCCGGGAGCGATCCGACCCATTCCAGCGTCATCGTCTCGGCATCGAACTTGCCCGAGTTCTTGATATAGTCCCATATCCCGTATATCGCGGCCCACAGCTCGTCGCGGATCCGTTCGTTATCGTGGACGGTATCGACTTCTCCGCCCCATTCGATCCACCAATAGGCGCAGCCGTTATCGCCGCTGCGGATGACCCGCTTCAGCGGAATGGTCGTCTGCGTGATGTCTTTGGCAAACGAAGGCGGGATGAAGGCGACCGGATGTCCCGCATCCTTCGTGTAGAACAGAAGAGTGCTGCCGAGCGTAATATCGTCCGCTACGTCGGGCGCCCAATCCTCGTTGTACTCGTTCTTCGCCTCCCGGCCTATGCGATGCTTGGCCCCGGCGAGGAAGCCGACCAGCCCGTCGCCCGAACAATCGAGGTACGCGGCGCTCTCGAAGCGGATTCGCCGCTCCGACCCCATCATCCAGCCGGTCACGGAGCGAATCGTCCGGTCATGCTCGCCGCCGTCCGCGTCCACCTCGTGCACGTCCGTATTGAGGAATAAGCGGATATTCGGTTCCGCGCGCACCATCTCCATGACGACCAAATCCCAGAAGTAAGGGTTCCCGTCCATATTGCGATACTGGTTTTCGACGAACATTTCGCCCATAATGCCCGTTTCCCTCGCATAGCGGTGCGTGCCGTGCGCCGTAGCGCCGCACACCCATACCCGCACCTCGCTGCTGGAATTACCGCCGAGCACGGGCCGGTTCTGAACCAGCGACACCGTTCTGCCCAGCCGGGCCGCGGCAATCGCCGCGCATACCCCCGCCAATCCGCCGCCGACAACCGTGATATCCGACGAGACGACTTCATGCCTCATCTCCCATTCCCTCCTTCAACTTAGATGAATATCTATAATTTCATCATATAAGTTCCTCTTTTCAAATAACATGCACCGTATTACGATTGTACATATACTTTATTTCACGGGTTCGACAAAGGTGGAGTTGCAAATGAGGTCTGATGAGGCCGCACGGTTAGTTTCGCATGTCTATTGGGATCGCAAAGCGCAGTTCGCGCTCGACCGCGACCGTTATCCGTACTGGTCGATGTTTGCTCCCGAGGAAGGCCGATTCGTATACGCCATACAGGATCATACCGGGGAGGCGGGTTTTGGCGACCTGGTGATCTGCCCGCCGAATACGTGGTTTCACCGGCGGACCGTCAGCCCGCTTAGCTTCCACTTTTTCCATTTCAGCCGGAAGGCGGATGCGGAGGCGGACGCTTGGTTCGAGGAAGCGCTGGCGCACCAGGGGAAGATACGCGTGGCGGATGCGGAACGATTGACGTCCAACTTCCACTATCTGAAGCAGCTCGCCCCCGAACGGGACCGGACCGCGCAGGCGCATAAACAGCATCTGTTGAACGACCTGCTGCGGCTGTCGGCGTTGGAGCGGGGCGTCGATGCGAATCCGGTACAGGCCGGCATCCCCGCAGCGCTGCAGGAAGCGCATCAATATATGACGGTCCATGCCTACGCGCCGCTGAACATGCGGAGCTTGGCGCATTCGCTGAAGCTGACGCCGGTTCAGCTGACCCGGCGGTTCCGCGCGGCCTATGGCATGACGCCGTCCGAGTTCGTGACGGAGCTCAGGCTTGCCCGGGCCTGCCGGTTGCTGGAGGAGACCACCCTCAGCATCGACAATATCGCATCCCGGTGCGGGTACGAGAACGGATTTTATTTAAGCCGGATATTTCGCCAGAAGCGCGGCATGACCCCTTCCTTTTACCGGAAAGCGCATCGCGTGTAGCGATTCCGCGCAGCCGGACCGTTTGTATCTTCCACTTAATGGGGGTATCATCAGAGTAAGCCATGATGAAAGGATGTGTCGATGATGACCAATCTGCTCTCCCCCGAATTCCGCTTGAATCCGTATCCCGCGTACGAGACATTCCGAAGGAACCAGCCGGTCGCGTATATGGAACCGCTTCAATTGTGGTCCGTCTTTACCTACGATCACGTGAAAACCGTCCTGTCCGACCATTCCCGGTTCTCCTCGCGTCCGAGCGCGCCGACCGGCGATGCCGATGCGTACAAGCAGCCGGAGGGCTTCAGCCTGATCAATACCGATCCCCCGAGGCACAGCGACCTGCGCTCGCTGGTCAACCGCGCCTTTACGCCGAAGGCCGTCGCCGCGCTTGAGCCGAGAATTCAGCAGATCGCGGACGAGCTCCTAGGCGCCGTCATGCCCGCCGGGCAGATCGATCTGATCCGCGATTATGCGTACCCGCTGCCCGTTATCGTCATCGCCGAGCTGATGGGCATCCCCGCGGTCGACCGGGAGCGCTTCAAGGCATGGTCGGACGATATCGTCGCCAGCGCCGATGCCGTCATCGGAGGCAAGCCTGCATCCGGGCAGGCCAACATGGAGATGAACGACTATTTTAGAGACATCATCGCGCGGCGCCGGATCGACCCCCAGCACGACTTGATCAGCGCGCTGCTCGCCGCCGAGGAGGGCGCCTCCCGCCTGACGGAGTCGGAAGTGCTGTCCTTCTGCCGCCTGCTGCTGGTCGCCGGCAACGAGACGACCACGAATCTGATCGGGAATGCCGTGCTGACGCTGCTGGAGCATCCGGACGAGTGGGAGAAGCTGCAGTCCGACCCGGACTTGCTGGGAAGCGCCATCGAAGAAGTGCTTCGCTTCCGTTCGCCGGTGCAGGCGATGTTCCGCACGACCAAGGAGGACGTGGAGCTTGGCGGACAGACGATCCCGCAGGGGACCCGGGTCGTGGCTTGGATCGGCTCGGCCAACCGGGACGAAGCCAAGTTCGACGATGCGGCGCGCTTCGATATCACAAGAGCGTCCAATCAGCATCTGGCCTTCGGCCAAGGCATTCATTTCTGTCTCGGTGCCCCGCTCGCCCGTCTGGAGGCGAAGGTCGCCCTGAGGGCGATCATGGACCGGCTGCCCGGACTCACCAGAGCGAACGGCGATCGGCTCGAACCCGCGCGCGGATTCATCGTCCATGGGGTCAAAAGCTTGCCGCTTCGCTTCGCCGCCCAAGGGTAACTGCTTCCGTCAGGGCCGTCAGCACAACGAAGGCAGCCGATCGTATCGATGACCGGCTGCCGTCATGTCAGGCTTTAGCTGCTGCTATAATAGTTGGCCTTCCCTTCAAAAAGGCTTACCGCCGGCGATCCGGCAGCGGCACCTTCATCTCGATCGTATACGGCTTGCCATTCGGGCCGCCTGCGACATTGAAGAATAACTGGAGCGCGCTCGCTGCCTTATCGACCGGCTCGAACAGATAATACTGTTTGCTGCCCGACGCCGTCTCCGGCTCACCCTGACCGCCAAGGATCTGATAGACGCGCCCCCGATCGTCCCGCGCCGGCGACAGATCAAAATCATCCGGATGCACGAAGGAGTTGCCCGTATCCTCGGCCTTGGGCCGCAGATGGAAGAACACCTGCGTCGTCACGGGGGTCACGACGACCTCGTCCACCACGAATCCGCGCTCAGCGAGCGTATCCGGCATGCCGGGCTTTTCAATCACTACCGAGTCGGCATTGACGGTCACCGGTACGTCCAAGCGAAACGGCTGTTCGACTCCGGCTACCGTAAGCCGCACCTCCAGCGTGAACGGACTAGCCAGCTCCGATGGCGGCTGATCGATGCTCACGAGCACGGAATCCTCTCCAGCCGGCTGCCAGCGCGGCATCAGCTGCCGATCCGGCAAATAAGCCTCGACGGAAGTCAGCTCGCCGCGCTTCGGCTCCCGCAAGTTGCGGCTGTAGAATTCGCCATCCCCCTCCCGCTGAACCTCCAGCACGATCCTCGCCCCGTCATAGATGACGTTACGGACGCGGATAGTGGTGTCTCCGATCATCTCGGTGGCGGCAACGGGCTGCACCAAGCCATTCTCCGCCGCTGCTTGCATGCCCCTATCTCCGTATAAGGCGAATAAGCTGCCGATCACCGGAACCGACCGCATCGAATCGGCAAATGCCGGCGAGACGTAACCGAGTCCGGCCATGCCCGCTCCAAGCAGCAGCACGCCTGCCGCCGCAGTGACTGACAAGCGCCGCAGCCGGCGGAACCGTCCCGGCACGATAGCACGAGCGCGGCCGGCTGTGCCATTCACCTGCCGGTGGCCGCCGGAGAGGGCGGCCCGATCCGGCTTGCGGCGCTGGCCGGTTGCCGGCGATGAGGAAGCGGCTTCGGCCCGGATTCGCCCGAGTACCTCGTTCATGCGGAGCTCCACGGCCTCAGGGATGTCGACGCGTCGTTCCTTTTCCGACCGAAGCCGGTCCAGCCGTTCATCTATAGGGTTTGACTTCATGATGACCTCTCCCTTCCCATGTCGGCCGGCGCCAGCCAGCTTCTCAGCTGGGCCTTGCTCCGTTTCAGCCGCATCTTGGCGGCGCCCTCGCTGATGCCTAGTATCGCCGCGGCATCCGCAATCCTCATATCCTCCAAATAGACGAGCACCACGACGAGCCGAAGCGGTTCCTCCAGCCGATCAATGGCTTCTCTCAGTTCTACGTCCTGGTATACCGGGCTATCCGCAGCCGGCTCCGGCAGCGTGCCGGGCAGAGACTGGCGCTGCCGCTTCTGCAAGATCGTGTTGCACGCATTGATCAGGATGCGGTACAGCCATGTTTGGACATGTGCCGGCTCTCGCAGCGAACGGATCGCCTGGTAAGCCCCGACGATGGTATCTTGGAGCGCGTCCGCGCAGTCCTCGTCGTTGCGCAGGATCGTTCTCGCGGTTCTGTAGAGCGCCCCCTTCAGACTCTCGATCAGCTCGAGGAAGGCTTCCGTATCTCCCTGTCGAGCCGACCGCGCGAGCTTCGCCAGTTCCCTAGTATCCGGTGCTCTGCCGCTGTCTGACCGATGTATTGCCATGCTTTTAACGTACCCCACCTCCTAGAAGACCCGAGCCTTCTCGCGTTTCATTGCCGTCGACATAGATTAGATGCGCCGGGCGGGGAAAAAGTAACGGGCGGGGACAAAAATTCATTCGATATCTATACATCTAAAAGCTTCAGTCGAACAACCTGGGGTAGTTGCCATAGGCCAGTTGGTTGTCGTACTTCTGCGTTCAATTAAATTTACTTTTGTATTCGAGAACGCAAATCTGCACGCAACGCAAAGAGGGCAGCCGATCGTTCCGAAGTCGGCTACCGTCTTATCATGGTTGAGCTGGAGTGTACCGTTTCGCTTAAATGCATGCTCACCTATATTCCCATTTGCCCCCGCTTCTTATTAACAGTTTATTCGTAAGTAAGTGATCTCCATCCTCCCATACGCTTTGGATTGTTCTCTTAAGTTCTTCAATCGCCTGTTCAGATTGAGAATCGCAAAATACTAATACATCTCTGGACGGAATAGCAACGATAAAGTTATTCGTTATGTAATGCTTCAAGGAATCTTCCCATAAATTATCGATTAAAATTAAGCTTGCTTCAAAATTACCATCTAATATTAATCCATAGCAGCCTGTTTCGTATTCTTGAATTTGAAGATTGTATTCATTTGCTCGTTCAATTAAATTATCTATGCCATAATGTCTTTGCTCCGGTATAGTCATATTCTCCTCTTCTAAATTTCCGTTATTAACATATAAGAAATACTCGAAATCCTCTACTTCATATACAAAATTAATGATTAAATCGTCATTAAAAGGCAGCTCTGCAATGGACTCCTCATGTGATAGTTCTAATACTTCGTCATTAAGTAAACTTTGATCATTATCATGAATTATTGGTTTCAGATAAGCGATTGCCTTGTTGCAAACAGTTCCTTCGATCATTCACGATTCTCCTTTTCCAGGATTCCAGTTAACTATAGTTCTGAGGCTGGCTGCGCGCCCCCCATTATTTGACGTTATTGGAACAGAATTGTTGCGCCGGTTCGCTTAACCCCCAACGAAGAATGTATGGTTTCGCAATGTGCGGACAAGCTATGATGGTGTAAAGATCCCTCCCGAATGCATTGCTGTGCTGATTTGGCTGCAGATTGCTTACGGCCTCCCCGCTTCATGAAAAAGCGGTTCTTGACTAAACGTTCTTAAATTGTGTATGATACTGAACGAAAGCGAAGTTACCCGATCCAAAGAAGGAGGCCTTTTTTTTTATCTTATTAAAGAACGTTTGTTCAAAAATAAATCAAGAGGAGCGTGTTACCATGAATATTTCCAACCAAGTCGCCTTAGTGTCCGGCGCTAACCGAGGACTCGGCAAACATCTAGCGGAGGCGCTTCTTGCTCGAGGCGCCAAGGTGTATGCCGGTGCCAGGGACCCGAAAACGATCGATATCCCCGGCGCCATCCCCGTGCGGCTGGATATTACCGATCCCGAATCCGTTGCCGAGGCGGCGCGCAGCGCTCGCGATCTCACGGTGCTGGTTAACAATGCGGGATCCCATACGGGGGCTTCCTTGCTCGACGGCGATCTGGATCAGATCCGGCTGGAGATGGAGACGCACTTCTTCGGCACGTTGTCGATGATCCGCGCATTTGCGCCGGTTATTGAACAGAACGGCGGCGGCGCCATTCTCAACATCCTCTCCGTCCTGTCCTGGCTGAGTCTGGGCGGCACCGCATATCCTGCGGCAAAATCGGCAGAATGGAATATGACGAATACGCTGCGTCTGGCTCTGGCTCCCAAAAACATTCGGGTCTCCGGGCTTCATGTGGCCTTCATGGACACGGACATGACGGCAAACGTTAAAGCGCCTAAAGCCAGTCCTGCCGATATCGCCAAGATCGCCGTCGACGGACTTGAGGCCGACCGCTATGAAATTGTAGCCGATGATTGGTCCCGTAAAGTGCAGAGCGACTTCGCCGGCGGGGTTCAAGCGCTGTACCCTCAGTTATTCGCCAATTCATAAGAATGGAGTGTTTAGACAATGGCCACTTTACTTTATATCACCGCTCACCCGTTTCAACATGATACGTATAGTTTGTCGGTTGGAGCCCAGTTCATTCAGACGTACCGGGAAGTCAATCCGAACGATGAAGTGATTCATCTGGACTTGTACCGGATGGACCTTCCCCAGATCGACGCGGACCTGCTGCGTCGGTGGGGTCAACCGCCTAGCGGCGCTTCGTTCGATGAATTGAGCGACGAGTCGAAGGCGAAAGCGGTTCGGATGCGTGAAATTCTCGATCAATTCATGGCCGCGGACAAAATTGTCATCGTGAACCCGGTCTGGAACTATTTGTTCCCTCCGGTATTGAAGACGTACCTGGATGCGGTCTTCGTGCCGGGAAAAACCTTCACACGCGCCGATAACGGCCGGCGGGGATTGGGCGGCTTAAAAGGGACGCAGCAAGATAAAAAGGTGCTGCACATTCAGGCATCCGGCACCGTTCTCTCGCACGGCGAGTTTCAAGAGGTCGAGTACAGCCACCGCTACCTCCGGGATGCCTTGAAATTCCTGGGCATCGACGATGTACGGGCCATCTATGTTGAAGGCACGAGCGAGATGCCGGAGCAGGCTGCGCGTATCAAAGAAGACGCTATTCAACAAGCGATTGCAGCGGCCAAACAATTTTAATGGCACTATCGGATCACGTTCCAGACACGCGAAATAGGGCGCCCAAAAGCACCCTATTTTTGTGTATTCGCCCCTGGGGCAACAACCGTCCCAATGCTGCACCCGACCGGTCATACGATCTATAATCCGCTCGACTTCAGGCAGCCGGAACTCCGTCTCTCTGCCTCCGGCCCTTCAACGTCAGGAACAAAGCGAGGAGCGCAATCAGAGCGATGATCGACGCCGACAGCGCGATGGCAAACCCAAATCCGTAGACCGTGGAAGTGACTCCAGCGCCAAAGGCGGAGCCGCCCTGGAACAGATAAGCAACGACGAGTACGGCGGACAGAAACTGCACCCGGTACCGCTCCGGAGTGTTAATGGCCGCGAGGCCGATTGCGCCCGTACCGGCGAAGCCATGCGAAAGTCCGCAGAAGATCGAAGCCAGAATAAATACAATAAACAAATGAAGCTCTGCCGCGGATATGAGCAGCACCATGGTTAAAACTATGGAACAAAGGCCGATCTGAATCGAAATCATCGGCCGAAGCTTACCCGCAACTACGGCACTCGCGGCCATGATCAGATACGAAATGGATAAGAATGCCCCAATGACAAGGATGTCCTGCGTACCGATGATATCCCGCGCGATTTGCGCTCCGAGCGATATGAAGATCGCCACGGTCCCGAAGCTGGCCCCGATGGCCAAGGCCGCTACGCTATAGATCCCCCACAAGCCTGGAGGAACTTTGACTCCTTGAGGCTTCCACCGGCCTGCGGCAGCGATCGGGCCCGTCTTCGCCCGGGGCAGGAAGAGACACAAGACAATGCTGAGCAGGACAAAGGCACTGAACACCCAATAGCTGAAGTGAAGCGGAAACGGCGCGTATTTGATCAAGGAGGCGCCGCCGCAAGTGGCAATGAAGATCCCCAAGGCTTGCGAGATCGTATTGACGGAGCCGGCGATCTTCTGATTCGCGTAGGGATTGAATTCCACTAGCGCCGCTGCGCCCGCTCCTAAGGTTAAGCCAACGCCGACGCCCTGAAGCATACGGCCGCCGAACAACCAGTACACATTAGGCGCCAGGGCAAAGAAGAGGCCTCCGATGAGCAGGAACGCAAGGCCGATGAGCAGCGTCTTTTTACGCCCGATGCGGTCTGAAATATTTCCTAACAAGAAGAGAACCATAATCAGCAGGATCGGATAGATCGAGAATATTCCGGTCGTGACCGATTTGGATAAGTGCCATTGGGCCGCATACTCTGGGAATTCCATTGAGGGCGCCGCGCTTCCCCATAAACTGATGGCCAGCACCCAAGCGACGATCCAAAACGACGATTTCGTCGAAAATTGTTTCACTGTAACAACCCCATTTTCAAAAAATTTGCGGTGCTTGAGCATTTCCAGGTATCCATTTGCTTTATTATTCCCCATAATTAAGGAACGATTATTCTTAAATTAACAGAACTGTCGTGGCATTTCCTGACTTGCCTTGCGCGCCTTCCAATCACCTATTCAAGAATGATTATTCAAAAATAGTTAAAAAAAAAGAGCCGTCACTCTCCCTCTCCGTTAAAGAATGGCTGTTCTTCAATTAGTATTCACTATTTCAGCTCGATATGTCAACTAGATAAATTCGCCGTAAAGGATGAGGCTCCAAGAATTAAAAACACTGTCTACGTTATTGCAGCTCCATTCTCCTGATTTTACAACCAGCATTGAAAGCCCAAGACTCAGTGACAAGCCAGGCTCATTGAACAAGATTTTAATTTACCGCTTCACCTTCGTCGGCGACTCCAAATGTAGCCGCACGTTTACATTAATCTTCATAGTAGACCAATGCCGATCCCATGTCTCTCTGGTTATTGGTTTGGAGAACGGTCTAGCATTCATTCTCCCGATTTGAAGGGGGTCAATCTGCAATTTTTGCATTTGGGATAGCAAGCGGATGACATTCTCCTTCAAGTACCGTTCGATTTTTTGTGTGAGAGCGGCATATTGGAAGACATCCTCGATTCTTTCGAGCGAATCTAATTCATCAACTCTTCCCTTCAAATCAATGTCGATGAGCAGGGATGATAAATCCGGAGATAGTTTCTTACGGGTATGCGCGCGTATGTGCCCTAGTGTAACCGAGAGGTCAGGAAGGACTAAATATCGTACGAATCTGTCCCTATACAACAATTGATTGATTTGATCGTCCTTTCCACGTATTTCCGCAACCATTCTGTCCCGGTCGAAAAATGCTGTGCCTTCGTACTGGAACTCTTCACCTTTCGCGCGAAATACGGGCAGCCGGGGGTCGGAAACCTGAGAGTACAGCATTTTCATAAACTGGTGCAAGTTGACGACAGTAATTTCGCCTTGTTTTTTCTTTTCGTAATGTTTGAACATGCGATAAAGATAATAATCAATATTGTCTGCTTCATCCAAGTGTTTGGAGAGGAATTCATGAAAGTTGCCTCGTGTAATAACTAAGTACAACCGTTGTGAAATGTTTGGATCGGTTAGGACGGTATTGATAAGACGGGTCAGCCCCCGTTTCGCATAAGCTTCATCCACAAACAGCAAGCGGATTTGACCGGCCTTCAGTTCGTTATAATAGGTCAAATTAAACCCCTTAATTCCTTCGTTCAATAGCGAGACATTAAGGGTAAGGACTCGCTTCTTCTCTTTGATTAAAGGAGGGACGATCGTACTGATTCTTATCTTTCCGTCTTCTTCCTCCCCACCCTGTACGGACCAAAAAATGATTGGCGTGATTTCTTCGATTATATTGTTCTCTGGCAAGGGGACGCATCCGCATGTGAATATCAACAAAGAAGACGATAACAGCACAAGCGTTGCTCGCAGGAACCCTTTCATGGCGTTGTCCTAGCTTTGCGCTTGATCGCAATCCAGACGAGAAGAGGCACTAACAAGTAAGAAGCGGATCCTGCCCACATTTGCAGATCGAGCCAAAAGGCCTGTTCGAGCCCTGGCTCCCAAAACCATTCACTGATCGGAAGTGTGCAGGCCATAGCCGCGCATCCGCTGACGATCAGCCCTATACGTGTAGTGCCTGTCTTCATCTTGCCTAACAAGCGGGAAACGCCGTAGACCATAAGCACTAACAAGGCGAGCAAATAAGTGATGTTGAACATATATGCCGAGATCAGGATAATGTCAATCCTTTCAAATATAGGAGATTGCAGGTAGCGCCCCATCTCCACGCTCGGGTATTTGATAATCGGCAAGTAATTGAAGCCGTAGAAGAGCAAGGATGCAATGGATATAAAGAGATACTCCGCGACCGAGATGGCGTTCGCGATCGTCAAATAATTTAGCATCTTGCGTTGTGGATTCAGCCAGTATGAAATAGCAATCAAATATTCAGGTCCGGATAACGACGAAAATACGAGCAGTACGGATTTCCATGCAAACCGCTCTGGGCCAACCGGAATGAGAGGATATAGATCGTGAATCGAACTTGATTGCACCAAATAAAACGGCATACACGAAAAGAGGATCCAGGTCGTTCCAATGAACACGATCGTTACGAACCGTACCATATTTTCCATTCCAAACAGCGCCAAATAGCAGCTAAGGATAAAAGGAAACACAATGTGCCATTCTCGGTCCATAGAGGGAAAAACATATCGCTGCATGATATCGGCATAACTAACTGAAATGAAAGCGATCTTGAGCAAAAGGAACGGCATGCTTACCAAAGCTAAAATTTTGATACCTGTTTTTCCGAATACTTTTTCAAAGCCATGGTACCCTTGGGCAGAGTAGGGGGTTGCGAACCACTTAGACATCATATATAGGCAAAATTGGGAGACCATTCCCATTGCTACAATCGCCAACAACATATACGGTTGAACGAGGGCTGAGGGCATGACAATCATGTAACTCAACAGTTGAATCCTATTGGCGAGGAAGAGCGCATATAAACCGCTTTCTTGATGCGAGGTTTTTCGAAACAGGGATCTAGCTTGCATGGGTTCATTTACTCCTTCGGCTAATACGATACTTGTTCAAAGGACGCAATGCTTCCGGACGAATGCGCATAGCATGTAACGGCCCTCGGACGAAGAGATCGACCCAATCCCTCCAATAAAACGGAGATACCGGCGCCAAATAGGGCTGGTTCAAGGATGTAAGCCCGTTCAGATGGGCCAACATGCCGACGAGTCCAAGCATGATACCGGGAACGCCCAAATAGGACGCGAGAATCAAGAACATGAATTGAAGCAGTAAACTGGATTTGGTGACCAGATAGTTTGGAACGAGAAAAGTAGAAATCGTCGAAATGCCCGCCAATACGATTAGCACTTTGCTTGCGAATCCGGCTTCTACCGCAGCTTGTCCAATAACGATCCCTCCAATTATCCCCAAGGTTTGGCTCGTCTTGGTCGGCATTCTTAGGCTGGCTTCCTTAATAATTTCTAGCGTAATAAGAATAATAAACGCTTCCCAGAAGGGGGACAGCGGCAGTTTGCTGCGAGACTCGATGATTACATATAAAATTTGTAAGGGAAGCATTTGATAATGATGAGTCGTCAATGCCACGTAAAGTGGAATTAGAGTAATGGAGAGAAGGAAACTGAGATAGCGTAACAGCCTCAAAAAGCTAGCTACCAACCAGCGGTTTATATAATCCTCCGGCGACTGAAACAAGTGAAACAGCGTAATCGGAGCGATTAAGGCAAATGGAGTGTTATTGACTAGAATGACCAATTTTCCTATGCCTAGTGAATACGCACAGGAATCCGGCCGATCGGTTTGGAGATATTGTGGAAAAATACTGTGATAATGGTCTTCCATAAACGCTGCAACATGTGAAGAATCCAAGAACGTATCGAAGTTGATGCTGGAAAGCTTATTTTTCGCGACCGCTACAAATTCTGGATTGATTAGCCCGTCGATGTACATAAGGACTACGGCTGTTTGGGTTAAAGAGCCAACGGAGTACCTCTCCGCTTTGAGCGCTATTAAAGGAAGCCTTCTTCGAATCAGCAAGAGGTTTTGCTCTAGCTGCTCGCTGAAGCTGTCTTTCGGGCCGAACATGATTGTTTCCGTCTCCGAGGTTTGGATGGACCGGCTGAGCGAATTGGGGAGCATAACAGCGTACCATCGCCCTCTGGATGAATCGTGAACTAACACTGACCCCTTCAAGAGATACTGGAATGCTTGCTCTAAATCGGATAAACGTGTAATTTTGGCGGCGGTCATGCTTTTTTCCACCGAACTTTGGAATGATCGAACGAGAGGCACAAGAATCGATTCGTTGAGACGCTCCTTATCGATTAAGGTTTCAAGATAAATATATGTCAAACGAAGTCCGTCAGCTGTCTCTCGATCAATTATTTCCGCGTCCTCAATCAGGGCGAGGCGCTGCTTAAAAGCTTCTAATGAAATTGCTGTCATCGTTCACCCCGGAATCAGCGTACGCTGAGATCATTTTTTATTATGGCTCTCACTATCGCGATTTAAACCAACGATTGGAAATTTTCGCATCAAACCATGTTCTAAATCTCGTTTTTTATGGGCAAAAAAGCCGGAGCAGGTGTCAGGACGATCCGGTCGTCCGACAACGGGCTGCCGCTGATCCGCCCGAATTCGTCGAGCAGCTGCGAGACGGTTAGCCCTCCCTTGCGCGACTCCGGAATATCCAGGATGATCCGTCCCTTGTCCATCATGATCAAGCGATTGCCCAAGCGAATCGCCTGCTCCATGTTATGCGTGACCATCAGCGTCGTCAGCTTCGACTCGCGGACGATCGCTTCCGTCAGCGCCGTAATGAGCGCCGCGCGCGCCGGATCCAGCGCTGCCGTATGCTCGTCCAGCAGCAGAATCCGCGGCTGCGTGAACGTCGCCATCAGCAGGCTGAGCGCCTGCCGTTCGCCGCCGGACAACAGGCCCGCCTTGGCGCCGAGCCGATCCTCCAGCCCGATGCCGAGGCGGCTCAGCTGCTCGCGGAACAGCCTGCGGCGGGATGCGTTCACGCCCCAGCCAAGTCCGCGCTTCTGGCCGCGCTTGTACGCCATCGCCAAATTCTCCTCGATCGACATCGTCGGGGCCGTGCCCGCCATCGGATCCTGGAACACGCGTCCGATCCATCGGCTGCGCGCATGCTCGGGCAGCTGATGAATCGTTTTGCCGCCGATGCGGACCTCGCCGATATCCGGCTTCATGACGCCGGAGATAATGTTCATCAGCGTCGATTTGCCCGCGCCGTTGCTGCCGATGACCGTCACGAAATCGCCGGGGTTCAGCTTCAGCCGAACGTTCACGAGCGCGATCTTCTCGTCCGGCGTCGCCGGGTTGAACAGCTTCGATACTCCGTCGATTTCCAGCATTACGCGTGCCCTCCCTGATCGCCTGCCCCGCCGAGCAGCTCCTCGGTTCGCCTGCGGGCCAACGTCTTCTGTCTCATGGACCGCCTCGCGGTCGGAATGACCAAGGCCGCAATGACGATGAGCGCCGTCATGATCTTCAGATCGGACGCGTCCAGCTGATCGATCCGGAGCGCCAGCGCATAGATGATGCGATACGCGACAGAGCCCAGCACAACCGCCAGGGTCGCTTGGAACACCGTGCGGAACCCGAATATCGCTTCGCCGATAATGACGGAAGCGAGACCCAGCACGATCGTGCCGACTCCGCTCGCGATATCCGCGAAGCCGCCTTGCTGCGCGACGAGCGCCCCGGATAAAGCCACAAGCCCGTTGGAGAGGCTGACGCCGAGTATTTTGGCCGCATCGGTATCGGTGCCCAGGCTGCGAATCATGCGGGCGTTGTCGCCGGTCGCGCGCAGCGAGAGCCCCAGGTCCGTGTGGAGGAAGGCGTCCAGCAGCAGCTTGGCGATCAGCACAACAGCCATCAAGACAGGGATGAACACGGCGCGGTTATCCGAGATCGCAGAGAACAATGTATCCACGCGCAGGAGCGAGATATTCGGCCTCCCCATCAGGCGCAGATTAATCGAATACAGCGCGATCATCATCAGAATGCCGGCCAGCAGCCCGTTGATCTTGCCCTTCGTATGCAGCAAGCCCGTACAGGCGCCCGCAGCCAAGCCGCAGAGCAGCGCGCACAGCGTCGCGATCACCGGGCTGTACCCGTGCGTGATCATGATCGCGGCCACCGCGCCTCCCGTCGTATAGCTGCCGTCGACGGTCAAATCGGGAAAATCCAGTATACGGAACGTGATATAGACGCCGAGCGCCATCAAGGCATACAGCAGCCCCAGCTCTACCGCTCCCGTCAATGCAGTCAGCACCTGCCTTAGCCTCCTCATAGCAACGGGGCGAGCGCCTGTACCCGCTCGCCCCGATCCGTGTACTTGCCGTTACTCGATGATGTTGGCCGATGGATCCTTCACTTCGTTCTTCATCTCGTCCGTGACCGTGATGCCCTGCGCCTGCGCGGCCTTCAGATTGAGAATCAGATCCAGCTTGTCCGGGATGGTGACTTTCATATCCGCCGGTTTCTTGCCGTTCTTGAGGATATCGACCGCCATTTGGCCGACTTGATAGCCGTGGTCGTAATATTTGAAGCCGACGGTTGCAAAGGCGCCGGCTTCCACCGTATCCCGGTCGCTCGAGAAGAACGGGATGTGGTTGTCGTTCGCCACTTTAATGATGGCATCCACGCTGCTGACAACCGTGTTATCCAGCGCGATGTACAGCGCGTCCGCCCGTCCGACCAGCGACTGCGCCGCCTGGCTGACTTCGGAGGTTCCCGTCACGGGCGCTTTGAGCAGCTTGATCCCGTGCGCCGCAAGCGCCTTCTCCGCATAGTCCGCCATGATCACCGCGTTCGATTCGCCTTCGTTGATGACCATGCCGACGGTCTTGACGTCCGTGAACTGGCTCGCGATAAAATCCATCAATTGCGTGATGGCCGCCGGATTCGTATCGGAAGCGCCGGAGACGTTGCCGCCCGGCTTGTCCAGATTGCTGACGATCTTATCCTTCAGCGGATCCGTGACGGCCGCGAACAGAACCGGCTTTTCTTTCTCTTGCTGCACGAGGGCGAGCGCGGACGGGGTAGCAATGCCGAGCACGAGATCATAATCCTCGGATGCGATTTTTTGGGCTATCGAGAGGTTGTTGGCGGCATCGGCCTGCGCGTTGTTCATATCTACCTTGAGGTTATCGCCTTCTGTGATGCCCGCATCCTCCAGCGCCGCCAGGAAGCCTTCGCGCGTCGCGTCGAGCGACGGATGCTCCACGTACTGCGAGATCGCGATGGAATAGCTTGCGGCGTTGGAACCGGAAGCACCATCATTCTTGCTCCCGCAGCCGGTCACCGCCGCCAGCGCCGCCCCGGATAAGAGCAGAAGAGCCAGCATCTTCTTCTTCATTCCGTTACCCCCTTCAAGTTCACTCATTACCACGCTAACGCACTTCCGCTTGACTTGGCTATAGGCCGCGAGGACACAATTTCTCCCTCATGACCGCAAGCCTGGTCGTGACGACGCACGCCATAAACCCCGGACTCCGACAAGGTCCGAGCGAAATAAGCAGCACTCGACAAAAAAGAACCGCCCTCAAACGAATGTTCGAGGACGGTCCTGCCGTGCCGATGGGAGGTACCCTCCCTTGCGTTATCTCAATCCCGCGGCCGTCAGCAACTGATAAAGCACTTTGGCCGCGGCCTCCCGGGATGTAGGCTGCGCAGGATTGAAGAAGAAGCGGCCCTTCTCCTCGACCCCCTGCATCAATCCGGCCTCGCTCACGGTCTGAATGCTGTCCGCCGCGTACGAGCTGAATGCCGAGGCGTCGGCATACGGCTTGTGGCCCGCGCCTCCGGTAATCTTGACGTCCAGCAGCTTGATGGCTCTTGCCAGCATGACCGTCAGGTCCTGCCGGGTAATCGTGTCGTTAGGTTTGAAGCTTCCGCCGTAGCCGCTGATCAGCCCCGCCTCGTAGGCGGCGTTCACATCCTTGGCGTACCATTCGGTTCCCCGAATATCCGTGAACGCGTTGCCGGACGTGTCTCTGCCCAGGCCGATCGCCGTTGCGAGCATCGATGCGAACTGCGCGCGGGTCACCGGACTCTTCGGCGAGAACGTATCGGCCGCGGTGCCGTTCAGGATGAACGTATCGGCCAGCTGCCCGATATACGTCTTCGCCCATGATGAGGCTACGTCCTGGAAGGCAACGTGTCTGGCCGCAATGCCGTACGTGGAGAAGCCCGGACGGCTGATCGTCGCTACCGTCGATCCGTCCGCCAGCTGCTTGAAGCTTACCGGAACGGGATACACCTTGCCTCCCTCTCTGTAAAGCGCGCCCGCGTTACGGACATCGATCTCCTTGCCCAAGACGAAAGCTCTTCGGATGGCCTGGTCAGGCGCCAGCTTCAGCTCGGAGGACGCGCCGCCCGCGACGACCGCCGCTTCGAACGTATACGGGGTTCCGAGCAGGGCCGTGCCCGCGTACCCGGATGTCAATTCGGCTCCAGCGCCTGCTGCCGGCGCGATGGACACCGACAACCCGGCATCTGCCGCCACCCCGTCCAGCCCGGAGATCGACAGCGCGACGCTCGCCTCATTCCACGTGAAGGCTACGGCGCTGTTACCCGGAGCGGTCTGCAGCAGCTTCACTTGATCCGCGGACAGACTCAGGACGCCCTTGCCCTGTCCTTGATCGGAGGCAACGACGCTGATCATCGTCGCGTTCGCTGCGGCCGCAAGCGTCTGCCGAAGCTCGGCGCTGTCGATCGTGACCGTCGTCCGATCGCCGTCCCGAGCCGCTTTGCCGGCGAGTGGCACAATCGCTTGTCCAGGCTTCGCGACGGCACTCACCGTCGCGTTCGGCTGCCCGGCGACCGGAGCCGCGACGCCCCCTCCTCCGCCGCTGCCATAAACAGGCGGCGCTGGCGGCGGCCCTGGCGGCGGCGCTGGCGGCAGGCCGGGCTCCGTGCTTCCCGCCTCATCCTCTCCAAGCATGTAGAACGTCAACTTCGTCATTTCCACATTCTTGATCTCGAATCGTTCGTCATACTCTACCGCATAGACGTTAATCTTGTATTGACCGGGCGGCAGATGCTTGACGACGGTACTCCCGAAATAGTCGACTGTGCCGTCCACGTAGCTTCCGTCGAGATTCTCGAACAGCAGCTTGCCCGCGGGGATCGCGGCCAGCGTCTGGTTGACCGTATCCAGATCGTAGAGATCGGCGGCGCGGCCGATGTACTGCTCGTTCAAGTTGTTGTACTCGAGGATCATCATGTTGGTCTTGTCGTTATTCAGCGTGACCGTCATATCGGCCGGCGCGTCCGGCGATATGCGCTTGTTGGACAAGGCGCCATTAATCAAGCCGAAATCGTTGTCTTCCGCATCGGTGCCGACATGAACGACGAACGGCAGATGCAGGCTCGGATGTCCCGTGCTCTCCAGCACGACTTCTCCTTCGTATACGCCGTGCGCCGCGTTGTCCGCCGCTTGAACCGACAGCGTGAACGGCACGCTCGAGCCGGCGTCGGCGGTAAGGCTGGCGTCTGCTGACAATCCGCCAAGCTCGACGTTGATGTTCCGCACGTCTGGCGTGGCGATCGGGTCCGACGGATCGGAGGTCACGCTCGGATGCATGACCGCGCGAACGGCGTAGGTTACGCTGCCGCCGGACAGATTTTTGACCCGCAGCGGTTTGGTCAGCGGCTCGGCACCCGGCTCAATCGCGCCGAAGCTGAGGCTGCTTGCCTCGCTCTCAATATCGTCTGCGTTCATCTTCGTATCGTAGACCGTCACCGCGTCCATGGCTTCCACCACGGCCGGCGTCGTCAGCGCGCGCGAGACGTCCGCTCGTCCCGAGCCTTGCGAATACACATCGTACTGCGTGCCGCTCTCGTCGTGAATCACGTCGGCGGTATTGGCCAGCGCCGCGCGGATGTCCCGCGGCGTCCAGTCGGCATGCGCCTCCGTCAGGAGAGCCGCCAAGCCCGCGATGTGCGGGGACGCCATGCTCGTGCCGCTCGACCGGTGGTACGCCTGCGCGTAATTCGGCTCGTCTTCGAAATAATAATCGGGATTGCCGTATAAGGCCGCGTATTCCGGAATGCTCGACAGAATATTGACCCCCGGCGCGCTAATATCCGGCTTAATGCCGTAATTGCCGTCCGAATTCGGGCCACGCGAGCTGAAGCCCGCGATCGTGTCTCCGGCTTTTTGAATCGTCGCGAAGTTCTCGCCGAACTTGATTTGGAGCTGCTGATCCGGATGGGCCAGCACCTCTCTGGCCAATGCCCGCCCTTGGGCCCCGGCCATATCGAAGGTCGGGATGAAGGCGTAGTCGTCTGCCATGTAGGCCATCTCGCCGATCGGCCCGTCGCGGCCCGGAATGTTCGGGGACAGATCGGCTTCCGGTCCTTCGTTGACCGAGTTCCCGTTGAACAGGATCAGCGCCTTGGCCCCTTTTTCTTTGGCGAGCTCGATTTTCTCGACGAACGTCTTATTGCCTCGGGAGGCAATCACGATTTTGCCCGTCACGTCGCCTGCATTGTCATAGTCCCCGTAGTCGCCCAGCCCGACATAGACGGCATCCAGCGGCTCGCTCCCCAGCAGGGCGGCAAAATCGCGTTCGCCGTAGTTCCACGCGATAAGGTCGGAATACACCGTGTCCGTCACCGCATGAGCTTCGCCGCTCGACGGATCCGTCAGCTGCGCCGTGAAGTCCGCACTGACGTGGGTGCTCGTGCTCGTCGCCGCGGCCACGGATATCGCCAGCTGCGCGCTGGCCGGCGAGCCTAAGGAATAATAGTATTTCCCCTCCTGGCCGGCGTTTCCGTTGGCGATGACGACCGTTACGCCGGCAAGCACGGCATTGTTGACGGCGATGGAATCCGGAGCATCCGGCCCCTTCTCCAGGTCGGAGCCAAGCGACATGTTGATGACGTCCATGCCGTCCTCTACCGCATGCTCGATGCCGTCGATGATGTTCGCCGACGTTCCGGAGGTTTGATAGATGCCCTTCTTCTCGTTATACGTCTTGCCCAGCACCTTATAGGCGTACAGATCCGCCTCGTAGGCAACGCCCTTTTGCACGATTTCGGAGTCGGGATTCTGTCCGCGCCCGACGATCGTACCGGCCACGTGGGTGCCGTGCATCGTGCCTTCGTAACCGAATATCTCGGGCGGCTCCTCGTACGGATCGTCGTCCTGGTAGAAGGCATCGTAACCGCCCTTGTACGCCCCTATCAAATCGGGATGCAGGTAATCCACCCCGGTATCCAGCACGCCGACCTTCACGCCTTTGCCCGTAAAGCCGCCGGTCCAGGCGAGATCCGCCCCGATCTGCTTCAGCGGATCGATCTCGTAGTTCAAGCCGCTGCCGTCTCCGGACGCTTGCGGATCGATGAGCGGGATCGGGTAATAATCGATGCTTTTGCTGATCGATTTCACCCCGGAGACGAGCGCCAGCTTTGGAATCTCGCTCGCCTTTACGGAAACTTCCATGCCGTTCAACACGGTATCATATTGAACATTTACTTTCATGGCAATGCCTTGCGAGCCGGCCTCGCGCTTGAAGGCCTGCTGTTCCGTCTGCACGGCGCGTTCCGCCGATTCGGCGGAGAACGGACGGCGGGCAAGACCGGCGGCATAGCGGGCCTCGGAGACGGCTTGTCCCTTCAGCTGCACGATCACCTTGACGGTATCGTTCGAGGCCACGTCGATCGCCTTGTCGATAATCGCTGTATCCGATTCCGGCGAGGATCCGTCTTCGGAAGACGACGAACCGAACGCCACGGCGGATGGGGAAGCGGCGAGCACGGAAATGGCGGGATCAAGCAGCGCGGCAAGCTTCGCATCTGCGCCGTCGGCCTGGGCGGATCCGCCGAAAGGCGCGGCCGTCAGAGCGAGCGCAAGCAGCGCGGCGGTTGGTTTTATTAATGAATGAGCCAATGTCGGGTCCTCCCTTTCTACGAATTAATGAAGAATCGATACCGCGTCGACCGACAGGTACGACCCGCTCGAGGCGGCGTTCTTCGTGCCGGCCGAGACGATTTTGAGCGTATGCTTGCCTTCGGTCAGCCGCTCCGATTCGAACACCTTCGCCCGGAACCTCGGCTCCGCGCTGTACAGGTCGATCGGCTGCGGCGTAGCCAGCTCCCCGTCGATGTAGATATTCGCTTGGCCGCGGTTAGGTCCGGTGAACGCGAGCAGGGCGGCCTTGCTTCCGGTAAATTTGAACTCGGCGCTCGCGTCCGGCATGTTCGTGGTTTTGGCCGTGCCGCCGAAGTGCTTCGAGCTGAAATTGGTCGTCCAATGGCCGTCGTAGACGGTGGAGACATCCGAATCCTGAACGAGATGGTCCACGCTGATCGCATCGACGTTGATATACGTCGAGCTTGTCTTCTTGCTTCTCGTATCCCGTCTTCCCGTCCACTTGATCGTCAGGCTGTGCGGGCCGTACGGCACGAGCTGTTCGAACACCATTTTCCGATTCACAGCTGACGCGGCGAACAAGGTAGGCGAGGCGACCTTTACGCCGTCGATATAGACGTCGGCGATGCCTTGCTGGTCGTTCTTGGACGCCATCCAGCCGATATAGCTGCCGACGAAGGCGAATTCGACGCTCCCTTTCGCGTCGATCCGTTTGGCGGATCCGCCGGAATAAGCGGCTCCAGCCACGTTCTCCCATGCGCCCGTGAAGCCCAGCGCGCCGTCGGTCTCCTCGTACGTCCCGCTATTGTTGGCGGAGACGACGCTTAACGTATACGTGCCGGAGCCTTTATGCGCGTACACGTTCAAATAATAAGTACCGCTCTCGGTTACGGCGTACGCGATCGATTCGTTCGAAGTGCCCGTGTTCTCCGAGTACGCGGCGATGCCTTCATTGGACCGGACGGTAACGGCACCCGGCGAATACAGATACAGATCGAAATCCGTCCCCTTATCGCCGGTCAGCGTCATCGTCAGCTTGTCGCCGGCATGAAGGTCGAGCGCGTACACGTCGTTACGGTCGCCCGCTTCGTCCAGCGCGTTCACGACGGTGCCTCCGGCAAAGGGCGTGCCCGGAATGTCGTCGTCCGTCAGCGCCCGGTAGGCATTGATCATGCTTCCGGTCGCAACGCGGCCCATGAGCGAGCTAAGACGCACGCCGCTGTTCATCAGCCGCTGCTTGACTGCAAGCGCGCCGAGCGAAGGCTCCTGGCTCTGCACGAGCGCGGCTGCGCCGGATGCGTTGGCCGCGGCGAAGGACGTTCCGCTCAGGTACGTGTAGACGCTGTGCGGCGGTTCGCCGATGCTTTGGAGATTCACCTTGGCGATCGACGGATCTTTGGACACCACCCAATTGTAGCTGTCCTTGTCCTCATCCAGCGGATATTCCAAGCCCTCGTAGATCGTGCCGGGAACGCCGGATGCGGTCGAATAGAAGTCCTCGTCCACGAAGAGCAAATGCAGGACGTCCTGGACGAAGTCGGAATCCTCGATGCCGTTCAACGAATGGGAGCCGGTCAGAAGCAGATTTTTTCCGGAAGTCAAATATTCCTTCAGCTGCAGCTGGTCGTTGTCCGTGATGTTCTTGAAGTCTCGCGCCACGACGCCCGTGAACCAGATGACGACGTCGTACTGCTTCAGGAAGTCCGCGGACGGCCCGTCGCCGCCGTTCGGAGCGGAAGCGACGATATCGCGGCTTTCGTCGAATCCGGCGTAATCCTCAAGCAGCGCCTTGTACTTGGCAAGCTTGGAGCTGCTTGGAATCGCCAAGTTGGAGCCGTCGTCCTGCACGAGCAAAATGCTGGCGCCGGGATCGTTCTTGGACGCGCCCAAATACTCCATCGCTCTGTCGAACGCGTCCTGGCGGTAATTCCGGTCGGCGTCCTCCTCGTCCAAAATGTTCTCGAACGGAAGACCGTTAAAGATGATCTTGGACGTTCCGTCGTCGATTTGGGCGGAGAGGCCGGGGTTCGTAATCGGTCTCGTCATCCACACCTGAAATCCCGGCGCGGCGATGTCTACCGATTCGAAGCCGATATTCGCGCCTGGCAGCAGTTCGCCCGTGTTCATAATCCCCGTCACCGACAGGATGTTCGGGCTCTCGTAGGCTGCCGGATAAACGGGCATCTCGTCGATGTTGCCCCCGTTGTTGCCCGCCGGAGCGATGAACAGCATGCTCGAGGCGTCGATCGCGTCCTTGAGCGCCTGGCTGTAGCTGTACATGGCGGCGCTGATATTGGCGATTTTGGCGCCGTTCTTCTCCGCGTACCGGATCGCTTCGATCACGTCCAGCACGTTCCCGAAGCCTTGGTCGTTGACGACCTTCAGCGGCATGATCTTCACTTCCGGCGCTACGCCCGCCACGCCGATGTCGTTGTTCGCCTGCGCCGCGATCAGACCGGCTACCTCCGTGCCGTGCGCGTCGCCGTCCGCCTCGTCGAAGAGCTGGTTGTTGTTCCCGAAGAAGTTCCAACCGTGGACGTCGTCCACGTAGCCGTTATGATCGTCGTCCTTGCCGTTCCCGGCGTAATCCTTCGTGTTGGTCCATATACTGCCGGCGAGGTCCGGATGATCGATTTGAACGCCGCTGTCGATGACCGCGACGATCACATCGCTGCTGCCTTTCGTGATATTCCAAGCGTCGGGCACTTGCATGTCGATGCCGGGCGTCCCGAACTCGTCAAGTCCCGAGGGGTCCTGGCCCGTATTGAGCAGCGACCATTGGCGATCGAAGAACGTATCGTTCGCGGCCGGGTCGGACGAGGCCGGAAACAGCTTATAATTGGGCTCCGCGTATGCCACATGAGGATCATGGCTTAGCTCGGCGATCATGGCCTTCACGTCCGAAGGGCTTTCGAGCGTGATCGCTTCCGCGTTCCAGCCGGCGATCGCGGAGCGATGGGTCAATTTGCCCGCATCCAGGACGGAACGGGAAGGCGAAGAGAACCCTTCTTTATACTTCACGATAATGCGGTTGTCGCTATAGGCGGCTTCCCCGCTCGGGGGCGTGAAGGACTTGCCGCCGGGGCTCGTATTCCCTCCGTCTTCTTTGACCTGTACGACCTGCTGCCGAGGCGCGGTTTCCGGGGTCCACGCGCTTTTGCGCGGATTGGCCGTCCCCCCCTGGGCGGCAAATGCCGTGCCGACCGCGCCGGCCACGAGCGATGCGGACGCCGCGATGAGGAGCGACGTTTTCAACCGTTTGTTTCTCAACTTGCGATCCCTCCTGATTAGCGAATGAACACTGCGTTGTCCTGCGGACGATCCGGATGTACGGGATCGCCTGTTTGTGGCACTGCCGGTCTCTTCACCTCCGCCGCGTCAGTATTAATAACATGAGATATAACTTAGCAGGAGGATCTTACTGCGATCTTACTGTCGCGCCGAATCGCTGTAAGATCGGGATCAACGCCAATAGTTGGAAGCATATTCATAAAATTTTGACAATGAACTTCGCAAGAAATGTGATAAAATCATGTCAGCGTCCCTTACATATGAAGATTTGGTCATCCATTCATAGGGACGATGCCGATATTAGTGCAGCATCGAGGTGACAACGGAATGTTCACACAGGACAAAGACAGCAAGAACAACATCCCGGACGGTCCGTTATCTTTCCCGCGTCCCCGCTTGTACGAAATGCTGGATCGCCATCGGCATGTCAAGCTTCTGACGGTCGAGGCCGAGCCCGGATACGGGAAGACGGCGCTTCTGTCCGGATACATAGCGAATCGCGGGTTGCCGGCCCTATGGCATCCGCTTCGCGAGTCCGACCAATGCCCCGGCGTCTTCGCCTCGCGCTTGCAGGCCTCCCTCGAGAGGTTGCGGAAGCCGCCGCCGGCGGACAGTCATCCGCCGAATCCCGCTCGCGGCTTGGAGGAGCTCCTTCACACGCTGGCCGACTGGCAGGACGAGCTGTACATCGTACTGGACAACGCGCAGCTGATCCAGGGCATCCCGGACGTCCTCCCGCCGGTCGAACGCCTGCTGCGGGAATCGCCGCCGGGTATCCGATTCGTATTGATCGGCCAGACGCTGCCCGATTTGCCGTACTCCTCCTTCAAATTAAGGCAAAATTACTATCATATCGATAAGACGGCGCTGGCGTTGGCGCCTGACGAGATCGCGGAGATCTTCCGCCGGACGCTGCCGTCGCCGCTAGCGGACCATGAAGTCGAATATCTTCATCGGGAGACGGAAGGATGGGCCGCCGGTCTGGAGCTGATCCGCGACGCCATTCAACACCAACCGGCGGAGGAACGTCAGCGTATCCTCGTCAAATTACCGGACATTCCGCATTTGTACGCCTACTTGCTCACGGAAGTGCTCCAATCGCTGACGCCCTCGATCCGCTCTTTCCTGCTCCGGACGAGCATCATGAAACGCATGGAACCGGACGTCGTCCGGCACTATCTGGACGTGACGGACGAGGCGCTGCCGGATCCGCTGAACACGCGATTCCCCTTCACCATTCGTTCTTGCGGGCACGGCTACCGGTACCATACGCTGTTCCGTTCCTTCCTGCTGGGATCGTACCGCCGGGAGACGAGCCGCAGCGACATCAATCGCGACCACCTGCGGCTTAGCCGGATCTACGAGAGCAAGCATCTCTTCTTTCCCGCTTTCGCCCATTCCATATTGGGCCGGGATTTCGTGAACGCCGGGCGGCTCATGCGCATCCTGCAGGTCCGATATCAGCCCGAAGAGTTCCTGGAGCTGCTGGAGGGGTGGCTGGAGGAATTTTTCGATCATCATTACATCGAATCGTCCATCTTCCTGTACCGCTGCATTCCCCTTTACATGCTGAACCGGCTCATCGAACGGCTCGAACGGAATTTGGCCGATCTGGAGCAGAGGGGGCAGCGGCTGTGGGCCGCCAAGGTCCGGCAGCAGCTGGCCGGCATCTACAAGCTGATCGGCAATCTGGACCGCGCCCGCCAACTGTCGGAAGAAGCGCTGCATACCTTCGAGCGGCTGCTGGTGCTGCCCATGGTCATGCTTGCGCTCAATTTCCAGGCGGATCTGCTGCTCAATCAGGGGCAGGCGCCGGAGGCCATGTCCCGCGCAAGGCGCTGCCTGTTTTTGGCGGAGTCGGAGAGACAGGCCCACTTCCTCCCGTACGCGTTAAGCGGCATTGCCGACGCGATGATCGAAGTCGGGGCCCCCGAGGCGGCCGACTATCTGGAACAAGCGATGGAGCTGAGCGGGGATAACGACGACGCGCTTAAATTCTTTTTGTACTGCAGCAAGTGCAAGCTGTACAATTGGATCCGCGACATTCCCCGGGCGATCGAATGGGCGCAAAAAACCGTCGCGCTGGCCGACGATTTCGGGTTCGAACGCGATATCGGCATAGCGAACGTGTATTTGGCCCGAGCCTACATGAGCGCGGGACGGCTGCAGGAGGCGTCTTCTTGCCTCGACATCTCCTATCGGATCGTTCGTCCGTACACCTTTATTTTCGCTTACGTCGTCGTCGCGCAATATCGGTTGCTGCTGAGGCAGGAGCGCGCGGACGCGGCCAGAGCGAAGCGGCTCGAGCTCGAATCGATATGCGGGCAATTCGGGTATCCCTTCATCATCGGCCGGTACGGCCAGGAGCCGGAGAAGGCGCCGCCGGCGATCGTCGTAGAGAGAACCCCGACCCTGCTGGAGATCAAGGCGCTCGGCCCGCTAAGCATCACCTACGATTCCAAGCCGGTGCACGTCAAACGGAAGGCCAGCTTGCGGCTGCTGCTTAACCTGATCGTGAACCATCGGATCCGAAGGCCGCAGGAGCTCATCATCGAGGAGCTGTTCCCGGAACAGCTGCCGAGCGCGGCGAAAAACCAGCTGTATGTCGCCCTGTCCGTGCTCCGAAGCGCGTTGGACCCCGAAGCCGATTCGGGCCGGAAATGCCGGTTCGTCAAGAACGACGAAGGCCTGTATTCGCTGAATACGGCGATGGTGGAGTTGGACGTGGCGCAGTTTTGCGAGGTGGACCGGAATTCCGCCGATATCGGCGAGCTGGTCCGGGCGGAACAGCTGTACCGGGGCGATTTGCTGGAGGAGTACCGATACGAATCGTTCATCGATTCGGAACGGGAATGCCTGCGCCTCAAATACCTGCATATGTTGAGCAAGCTCGCGGAGCACTTCGCCGGGCAAGGCGAACATTACCGGAGCATGGAATGCTACGAGAAGCTGTGCGCGAAGGATCCGTACAACCCGAAGAACTATCAAGCCTATGCGGCCATGCTCAAGTCCTTCCGGCTGGACGGCCACGCCCGGAACGTCGAGGAGCAATGGCAGCGGCTCGCCCGGGAATGGACCGAATAAGCCGAACCGGCCGGGCGCAGCCAGTTCAGCCGATCGCTTGGAACACGGCCCGTTTGGCCGGTCAGCATGAGAAAGGCGGTGTCAGGGGTTATCCCCTGCACCGCCTTCGCGTTTCCTTGACCCGGTTTGCTACCCGATCAGCTGCCGGGTTCCCGTGGATTCGAGCTGGAATAACCCGTCCAACTGCTTGCCTGTCGACACCGCGAACGTCAAAGCCGAATCCATCAGCTCCAGCGGCACAGGCCGGAAATAACCATGCGTCTCGTAAGTGAAGTCACCCTGGTAGCCGATCGCGGCCAACCCCGACATGACCTCCTTCCAATCGATCGTTCCTTGGTAAGGAAGCAGATGCGCATCCGTCAATCCATGATTATCCTGGATATGGACGGCCTTCAGCAGCGCGCCGAGGACGCGCAGGGAATCGCCTTGACGCAGGCCTTGCATATGCGCATGCCCCGTATCCCAGCAGGCGCCGAACAGCGGATGGTCCAGACTCGCGACCAGCTCGGCCAGCTCTTCGGCCGCGGCGCAGTAGCTGCGCACCGAACGGCCGCCGCCTCTCGGACGGTCGAACATGTTTTCGAGCGCTACCCCGACGCCCGTCTCTTCCATGACCGGCAGCAGCCGCAGATAGACATTGCGATTAAACGCCAATTGCTTCGCGCTCGGCTCAGCGGCCGCCAGCATCCGGTTGCCCGGATGCAGGACGACCCAGGATGCGCCAAGAATCGCGGCCGTACGCAGGGCCCGCTCCGAATAAGCCGCATACGTATCGAGATCAAGCCCCGGCTGCATGCTGTCGAAGGCTGCGCCGTGGATCGGTCCGTGCATTTGCGCGAAGACGGCGCCATGAAGCTCTGCCGCCTCGCGAATCTCCTGCGCCCAACGTTCCTCCTCCGCCCAGGACATGCCGATCAGGCGCGGCACATAGTCGGTATAGTTGAAATCCAGCGCCTCGAAGCCTGCCGCCTTGCATCTTCGAATCGCCTCTCCGATCGGGTAATCCGTATTGAACATATGAATGGATGTTGAAATTTTCATCTCGCCGACTCACTCCTTCTATTCATTGTCTTGCAGCAAATAGCGGTGAACAATCAAGGCTGCTCCGTCTTCCGCGTTGGTGGGTCCGACCCGCTTGGCTAGACGCTTCAGCTCGTCCTCGGCATTGCCCATGGCAATTCCGAGCCCGGCAGCCTGAATCATCGCCGCGTCATTCATGCCGTCTCCCGCCGCGATGACCTGCTCCATGGGAATGCCGCATTGCCAGGCTAGCTCGGCAACGCCCGACGCTTTGCTCACGTCTCTCGCGTTGATCTCGCATTGATGGGGGTTGGCGCGGCTGACCTCCACTTGATCCCGCCATTCATGCACAATCGTCCGAATGCGCGCCATGACCTCCTGGTCCGGGGACTCGACGGCGAACGAGAACCAGGCCGCTTCTTCCGGCTCAGGGAATGGAAGCCCGGCGTTGCTATAATAACTTCCTTCCCGGGCATGGCCCCAGTGCAATACCCCATGCTCCTCCGCCGCCTTGCGCAGCCGGCGGACCCAGGACGCCTCCAGCTGGCGCTCGCTTAGAAGCCTGCCCGGCGCAAGCCAGTTCTGGGCGCCGTTGGCGCAGACCATTGGCGTGCTCAGTTCAAGTTCCTTCATAACCGGAAGCAGCTGATCCACGGGCCGTCCGGAAGCCAAGATGACGAGGTATCCCCGTTCCGAGGCTTGGTGCAGCGCATCGCGAGTCGCGCGAGACACCTCGCCCCGTTCGTTCAGCAGCGTGCCATCGATATCGAGCGCGATGCAGCGATAGTTCATGTCGTTAGCTCCTTGTTTGTTGGATGCGCAATCGTATCCTGCTTCTTAGGCGCAGGAAGATCCTACTTCGCACCTATAAATTCCTGATATTGCTTCGTCCAAACTTCCGTGAGCAGATCGCCCTCGATCTCCATGTAGTCCTTGACGGCCTTGTCCCAGCCGGACTCGTCGATCGCTCCGATGATATACTGAATTTGCGATTCGGCGATCTTCGTCGCGCCGTCGCCAGTGAGATTCTCGGCCGGCGTCCCCGTCAGCGTGAACGGAATGGCGGCGTCGAAGGGCTCAACAAACTTGTAATCCTTATAGATGTCTCGCATTTTATACTCAATCTTGCCGGCCTTGTCGTAATCCGCCGGGATGTAGGTCGGCCAAATCGCGGGGTCGAAGAAGTCTGCCAGGTTGTAATAGCCGGAATAGCGCTCCGAGGCGTTTTCCAGCAGCGTGAATGTATTTTTGCTCTTATCCACCCATTTCCAGTTCTCGCCTTCGATGCCATTCCAGGTCAGCATGACGTTCTCCGGCGAAGCCAGCGTCCAATCCAAATATTTAATCAGGAAGGCCGCGTTCTTGCTTGTGCTCGGAATGAGAAGCGTGGAGGAATATTTCGGATTACTCCCCCATGCCGGCGTTCCCGTTGCCGGAGCGTCCTCAAACGGCGGCAGCGGATCGTACGACACGTTCGGATTGGTCTCGTTCAGCGTAATTTGATTGCCGACCATGGAATTGAACCAGCCGGAGTAAGCGCCGACCCTGTCAGCCAGCACGAGATCCTTGATCTGGTTGGAATTGATCGTCGCGAAGTCTTTCAGAATATAACCCTTGGCATACCAATTCCGGAAGGTGGTCAGCATCTCCTTATAGCCCGGGGCGCTGACGGCCGGGATGACTTGATCGCCGTTCAGATAACGGGTGGATTCGTGTCCCATGAAGTAAGGCTGGAAGATCTGGATAAGCCCGTTCAGGTTCCAGGAGTGGAGAAGCGGAATTTCGTCTTGTTTGCCGTTCTTGTTCAGATCGGTCTTCTTCACGGCGTCCATGTAAGCTTCGAATTCCGTCATCGTATGCGGCATTTCCATACCCAGCGCATCCAGCCAATCCTTCCGGATCGTCGGCGCGTAGCCGGTCGGGAAAGACTCTTGTCTCGGAATCCCCCAGATGACGCCGTCCTTGTCTTTCATGACCTCCAGCGCGTCCTTCATGTAGGTCTTAATGTTCGGTCCGTATTGGTCGATCAAATCGTTAAGCGGCATGAGAGAGCCTTTATCCTTCAGCGTCGTCCAATTAACCAGCTGTCCTTCGATAAAATCGAACTTCTCGCCCGAGGCTAGCAGCAGATTGATCTTGTCGGGATAGACATCCCGCGGGATGACCTCCGCTTCCAGCTTAATCCCGGATTGCTGCTCGATAATGTCCAGCACTTTCTGATTGTCAGTGCCGTTCTCCCGGTTGCCCAAGCTTCTTCTGATAATTTTGAGCGGTTCGGTCTGCACGGGCTGCTCGGCCTGAGCGGCGTTCGCGATCTGCGGCGCATTCGAGGCATCCGAAGCATTCGGCGTCTGGCTATCTTCGGCTCCACTGCCGCTGCAGCCGCCCAGCACGGCTACGGCCGTCAGGGAAGTCAATCCCAGCGCGATCAGACGAGTCTTCTTTGGCAAATTCCTCTTCATAGGTTTTCTTCCACTCCCAAATCGATTGTAATATTGCCGTCAGCGGGCGATACCGGCCGAGTCCTGGCGTTCTGGCGCGACCCGTTCAGCCCTTGATCGAGCCAACGGTCATTCCTTTGACGAAGTAGCGCTGCAAAAACGGGTACACGCATAAGATCGGCACTGTCGTCACGACGATGGTCGCCATGATGACGGATTGCGCCGGCGGACTGATTTCGACCACGGCATCCGACCGGATCATATCGTTTAAGTTCGCGTTGTGTATGATCTCCCTTAGAAACACTTGTACGGGCCATAAACCGCGGTCATTGATGTAGATCATCGCGTCGAACCACGAATTCCAATGCCCCACCGCGTAGAACAGCGAAATGGTCGCGAGCGCGGCGGCAGACAAGGGAAGCACGATTCGCACGAAGATCACCAGCTCGTTCGCGCCGTCCATCTTGGCCGACTCGATGACGCCTTGGGGAATCTGCATGAAGAAATTCCGCAGAATGAACATGTTCCATGCGCTGATCAGCCCGGGCAGGATGAGCACGGCGAAGTGATTGTACAACCCCAGCGACTTAACCAGCAGGAACAGCGGAATCAGTCCGCCGCCGAACCACATGGTGAAGGCGATGACCATGGTGAACGCGCCCCGCAGCGGATAGTCCCGGTTGGACAGCGCGAAGGCCAGCGCCGCCGTGAACAGCAGGCTGCACAGTGTGCCTGCCACAGTCCGCAGAATCGTGATCATATAGGCATTCACCATGTAAGAGCCCGACGAGAAGACGTACTTATAGCCGGATATATCCCATGCCGACGGCCAGATGGCGAACGGATGAGCCGCCCTGTCCATATCGGTCATCACCGAGCGGCCGAATACGAACAACACCGGGTACAGCATGGCGAGGCACACGAGAATGAGCAATAGCGTGTTGCACGCGTCGAACAGTTTTTCACCTAACGTCTGCTTCAAGACAATCCTCCTGTACACGGAAGCCTTACGGTAATATAGGGGCATCGCCAGCCTCGGCAGCTACCATAAGCCGGCAGAGCCGAGCCGTTTGGCCGCCCGGTTGGCCAGCACGACCAACGCCAGCGCCACTGCCGACTTGAATAAGCCTACCGCGGCCGAATACGCAAACTTCGCTTCTACCAACCCTTGCCGATAGACGTAGGTATCAAAGTTGTCTGCAACGTCGTAGACCGCCGGACTGTATAGATTGAATACTTGCTCGAAATGGCCGTCCAAAATGTTGCCCATGCTGAGAATCAGCATAATCGCCACGATTTCCTTGATGCCCGGCAGCGTGATATAAAACATCTTGTGCCATTTTCGGGCACCATCCATGGCAGCCGCTTCATAGAGCTCCGGATCGATGCTCGTCATGGCTGCCAAATAGATAATCGTTCCCCAGCCGACTTCCTTCCAGATATTCGTCAGCACCAGAATGAGGCGAAAGTATGCCGGATCGCTGGTGAAGGCCACCGGTTCTTTGCCCATCAGCTCCATGAACGCATTGACAGGGCCGCCGGTCGGAGTCAGCAGCTGCAGCACCAGTCCCGCGCATATGACCCAAGACAGGAAGTGCGGCATATAGCTGATGCTTTGTACCGCTTTCTTGAACCATCGCCCCCGTGCTTCGTTAATGAGCAAGGCCAGTATAATCGGAGCGGGGAACGCGAAGACCAGCAGGTACAGGCTGAGCACCAGCGTATTGCGCAGCAGCCGCCAGAAATAGATAGAGTGGAAGAAGAGATTGAAGTGCTTCATTCCCACCCAATCGCTCTGGATAATGCCCTCGAAGCCGCCCATGCCTTTATAATCCTTAAATGCAATGATGATGCCGTACATGGGCACATACTTGAAGATCAGAAAATAAAGCATGCAGGGCAAAGCCAGCGCGTTCAGATACCGGTATTTCCAGATCCATGCCGCTGCCCTCCTCCGGGCCGGGCCGATCGAGCGTTTCCTGCTTGCTGCGGCGATCGTGTTCATGATTAGGATCTTATCCTCCTTTCCGATATTCGTTGTCCGACCTCGTCTATCGTAGCCACCGCTCGGCGCGAACGTAAATCGGATTATCTGAAACTCCGTACCAAATTCTCGCAATCCGCATCCCACAATCGCAAACGACGTTCCACCGGACGTTTCGCTCATAGAAAAATCCTTGATTGCTCAAGGATTTTCGATCCAATCGATATGATAGCCTTTAACGTACTTGCCGGGGGTGATCCCCTTGATCTCCTTGAAGATCTTGATGAAATATTTGGAGCTGCTGAAGCCGACCCATTGCGCAATGTCCTTGATCTTGACATCCTCTTCCTGCAGCATGGTGCACGCCCGTTCGATTCTCGTATTGTTGAGCAGCTGCACGAACGTGGTACCCGTATGCGCTTTTAGGATCTGATTAATGTACGTCGGACTTAAATTGACCTGCGCGCTTACCGATTCGAGCGTAATGTCCTTCATATAGTGATCCTTGATGCAAGCCATGATCCGCTGGTAATATTTATTCGCCCGCGTCGCTTTATTCGCTTCAATCACATCGACGATCGTTTGGATCAAGCCGGCAAAAAAGATTTCCACCCGTTCCTTGTTATTGAGATTGCTCAGTCTGTCAATGCTGTATTCCTCCCCGTAGATCTCGTCGACGGACAGGCCGAGCTCATTGATCAGCGCCATGAACGTGCTGTTCAGATGGAAGACGAATTGGTACATATTCTGGTAGCGCCGTTCCTTGCTTATGCCGCCCAGCATTTCCAGGAACAACGCGATCGCGTCGTCCTTCTTGCAGGCGCGGATATTATTCTTGAGCAGCTCTTCTTGATCATACGGATAGCTGTACGACGTCTTGTCACCGGACCGGATGTCGCTGGTCAGCATAATGTCCGTTCGGCTGTACAGAATCTTGTACTTCAGCAGCTCCCGCACCTCCCGATAATTCCGGGCCATATTCAGCAGATCCGTCGGCTCGTCGCTTACGATCGCGGTAAACGAGACCTGCAGGCTGTTCAGCAGCAGCTGCTGCAGCTCCCTTATCTTGGCCACCAGCTCGCCTGTCTTCGCGGCCTTGCTCTCCAGCGCCACGACGATCTGATTGCTGTGGTTGACCAGGCTGAAGCTGCCGATCCCATGCCGATTGCCGAAATAATTCGTCGTCGCTTCGAGGACGGAATAGAGCAGCAGACTGTCATTGCGCGCCTTATACCCGTCGCGTTCGTGCTCGGCATCCAGTTCGAGCAGCATCAGCGTCAGGTTCCGCCGCGGAATATCCATCGCGAACAACCGCAGGTCATGGTTTCCTCCCAGCTTGAATAGACGCCCCATATCAGATTACTAAGTATCTTCTCACGGAAGACGGGAACCGTCCGCTCCAGCTTCTCTTCCAGCCGCTCGTGATGATCGAGCAGGTCCAGCACCGCGTCGCGAAGACGCCGAGCTCATTGCCCTTGCCGGGCATCCGGCGCGTCCTTGCGCGGATATGCCGGCGCAGCTCGTCCACCGGCTTCACCGCGCGCATGGTGAACAATAAGGAGACGATGAGGCTGAAGGCCAGCAGCAGGAAGCTCATCAGCAAAATAATCGTGCGGATCATATGTATGCTGCCGGTGATGCCGCCGAACGGATACATGGCGACGTAGGTCCAGCCACGGTTCTCTGCGGTGCTGTACACGACGAGCTGATCGCTGCCCGCGACGTTCGACACGAAGCTCCCGCTCGGTACGGCAAACGCGTGCCGAAAGTTCGAACGTTCGCGGATATCCGTATACAAGTCTTCCTTTAATCCCGAAATGATGACCTCCTTCTTGCTATTGAGCACGAGGAAAGGCGTCTCTCCGCCGTTGGGAATTCGGGCATGCAGCTCACGGTAGACCACGGATTGGTCGATATTGATAATAAGCGCGCCGTTGTAATGGTTTGCCCGGTCGAGCGGCAGATGGGCATATACCGAGAATACGTCCAGTGTCTGCGGGCTATTGTTCCAAAATTTGACGGGGTGCGTATCCGATACGATAAGCGTGCGGCTGTTGTCTTGGTACCACTGCATAAAGTCGAGGTCGGGAAAACTGGCAGCGTCGGTGATCCCGTATTCGGTCGATATCACTTTATCGTTCCTGGCCAGGTACAAGTAGACGGAATGGACGTAACGATTGGAAGCTTTGATTTGGTTGATCTTCTGATTGATATAGTCCCAGTCGGCGTATCGATCGTCCGTATCCGCGCTTGCCATGATTTGATTCAAGCGGCTGTCGTTATACGATTGCTTGGAGATATCGATAATATTGTTGACGATCAGCTCGACCGAAGCGGCAAATTGATCCAGCGCCTGCTGGTTGGACTCTCCGAAATCCTTAATGACCATCCGCTTGGCTTCTTTATAATAGACCGTACCGAGAATCGCGATCGGGATCAGGATTAATACCGTAATAAACAGCTGCACTTTCAACATCAAGATCCGTTCCTGAATCACCCGGGTAATGGCCTTGAAGCCCACCCTGCCTCTGAAGTCAATACTAATCCTCACGTTATGCCTCCACCAATCCTGTAATACTTTTCATATCCGATTTTACCCTCCCACCATCTGCCTCACGTTAAGGAAATGCCAATTAATTGTTAAGCTCTACGACCGCGGCGACGGAGGACAGGGCAATGAACAACAAGTATCCTGGGACAAGGAAAGCCAAAACCCGCATACAATTATATAAAGCACAAAAACACGACATCATAGGCCGTGTTTAGCAAATTGGGCAGGCGATCGTTTTCTCATGTTCAAGCATTTAGAACGTGTGCGGATGGTATCAACTATGTTTCTGCTGCCCCTTCGTCCAAGTATTCCTTACCTGTGTGACGACGAACATAATCGGGATATACCCGTAAAATAAAGTCCGACGTCTGAATAAATCTCGGAATTCCATCGAAATGTGGTACGGTCCTTCAGAACATAATCGACGATCAGAAATCCGGCCAGAAAATAGGCCTTCCGCTCGAGGTTCAGCTCGATTGGAAGGCCTATTCTTTCGAAAACATGTTATTTGTACTTTTGTACTATTGATAGGGATCGATTGTCCGAATCGTCCCGTCCTCGTTATAGTGCAGCTCCGTATACTTGACGCAGCGCTTGTGGTTCACGCCGTCTGACAGCGAACAGTCGTGGTAGAACAGATACCATTTGTCTCCGAACTGCACAATGGAGTGGTGCGTCGTCCAACCGATTACGGGTGTCAGGATCGTCCCCTTGAACGTATACGGTCCCATGGGATATGGGCTAGTCGCGTAAACCAATTTGTGAGTCGTACCGGTCGAGTAGCTCAAGTAATACAAGCCATTGTACTTGTGTACCCAAGGTCCCTCGAAGAATCGACGCTCCTCGTCTCCCGCAAGGATCGGTTGACCCGTCTCGTCCACGATCGAGATCTCCTGCGGCTGGTCCTTGAAGCTTAGCATATCGTCGCTCAGCAGAGCCGCGCGCGGCCCCAGAGCAGGCTCTTCCGGCGCAGGTCCCGTTGCAGCGGGGTCGAACTCGCCGGTCTGCCACTTCTCGAGCTGGCCCCCCCACAATCCGCCGAAATACATATACACCTGATCGTCGTCGTCGACAAGCACGGCGGGATCGATGCTGAAGCTGCCTGCGATATAGCGCTCCTGCGGAACAAAAGGGCCGGCCGGCGATTGCGACGTCGCTGCGCCGATGCGGAAATTCCCTTCCAGGTCCCTTGCCGGGAAAAACAAATAATACATGTGGTTCTTGTAAGCCGCATCGGGCGCCCACAGCTGTTTCGAAGCCCATGGGATGTCCTTCAGGTGCAGCGCTTCGCCGTGTTCGACGACGGGCGAATCGAAGCCGTCCATCGACAGCACGTGGTAATCTTCCATGGCATATTGATCGCCGTTGTCGTTGCTGGGTCCATCGTGATCCAGATCATGCGACGGATAAATGTAGATCTTGCCTTCAAACACATGAGCGGACGGGTCCGCCGTATACATATGGGTCACGAGCGGTTGATTCGGTTCTGGCGCTTTTCGCATAATCGCAATCTCCTTCTCTTGTTTTCCTATGATCGCTAACCATTTGGCTCTAGGTCGACCTGTATGCGTTAGAGTTCCAGCATCGCTTTGATGACCTTTGTTTCGGGCTTCAGCCAGCTTTCAAAATGCTCGATCATGTCCGCGAACCGCACGCGATGGGTCACGTAACGGCTCGTATCGATTGCCCCTGCGGCAATAGCCTCCATCACGGTATCAAAATCTTGGCGAGTTGCGTTTCGGCTTCCCATAAGCGTTAATTCCCGTTTATGGAATTCCGGATCATGAAATGCGATATCCGACTTGACAAGCCCGACGAACACGAGTCTTCCTCCATGCGCAACGTATTGAAAGGCGCCGCTCATGGAGTTCGCGTTCCCCGTAGCATCGAAAACGACCGTGGGCAGCTCGCCTTGATTGGCTGCCATAATCCCCTCGCCCGGAAGATGCGAGGCATTCACGACCGCATCCGCCTTTGCCCATGCTTTTGCAAACGCAAGACGTTCCTCATTCACGTCCATCGCGATGATCTTGGCGCCCGCATGTTTGGCAATGGCCATCACGCCTAGCCCAATCGGACCGCCGCCGATCACGAGAACCGATTCGCCCGGCTGGACGTTGGATCTCCGGACGGCATGCGCCCCGATGGCCAACGGCTCTAATACGGCCGATTGGTCGAGCGTCAGGCCGTTCGTCCGCACTAAACCGGCCACCGGGACCGATAGGCGCTCCCTCATTCCGCCATCGATGTGTACGCCTAGCACTTTCATGTCCGTACAACAGTTGGTTTTGCCGTGACGGCAAGCAATGCAGTCTCCGCAATGCATGTAAGGAATGATGCTTACCTGGTCGCCTGCGATAAGCCCTTGTTCATTGTCTCCGATCTCTGTGATAACGCCCGCAAGTTCATGTCCCAGAATGCGAGGGTAAGAGAAAAAGGGTTGGTTTCCTTTGTATGCATGCAAGTCCGTCCCGCATATCCCCACGCGTTTAATCTGGATGATCGCATGCCCTGATTCCCGTACAGGCTCCGGCAAGTCATTCGACATCTCGAACCGGTTCACTTCCGCGCAAACGATGCCCTTCATGAACGGTTCACTCCAATACCTTCATTATATTCAGGCCGGCCGCTGATCCACGTTTCGTTATGGATGGGTTTTAAAATATCCAACACGTTCAGGAGCAGTCCATGATCGATCGGTTCGTCCGTCCACCTTGCGTTGCTCCGAATATTCGCCGGATTCGCGGTACTAACCAGCGTGGTAGGAATGCGTTCATTCCCGGTCGAGAATTGGACGGCCAGCTTCGCAATGTCCGTGCCTTGTGCCGCGCAATATTCCGCAGCCTTCATACAGGTTTCTTTGATGAATCGGCTCGCCGGATGCCAATCGGGGGTTCCGCGCGTTCCCAGCAGGCCCATGGACAGCGGGGATGCATTTACGAGACCGATTCCGTTCTCTTCGAGCAAAGGCAGCAGCCCGAGCAAGGAGGTATCGTTCATGGAATAATGGCAATAGGAGATAATCGCATCCACGTTGACTTGGGGCAACAGCTTCTCGAACAGTTGAAGGGGTAGCCCGCATATGCCGGCGAATCGAATCTTGCCTTGTTCCTTCAGCTTCAATAGCGTAGGAACGGCCTCCTCGATAATGACGGCTGCCGGCGCGAATTCGATATCGTGCAAAAACAACACATCCAAATAATCCGTATGCAATCGGTTCAAGCTCTCGTCTACGCTGCTCACGATCCGTTCACGGGAAAAATCAAATGCCTCCGCGCCGTATCGGCCGGCTTTCGAGGACAAGAGGAATTTATCTCGGGGAATCTCCGCAATCGCTTTCCCCAGCACGGTCTCCGCCTTCGTCAAACCATAATAGGGAGATACATCGATAAGATTAATACCTGCGTCAATGGCTTCATGCACGGTGCGAATGGCTTCGGACTCATTGGTGTCCCGGAATACGGAGCCAAGCGATGAAGCTCCGAAACCCAGAACCGATACGTCCAGTCCCGTATTGCCGAGTTTTCGATATCTCATGCTACTGAATCCCTCCGTCGCTGCTATGGCTATTAGGCATCCAATCGCCGATTCTCTGCGTGGCAGCGGATGCGCTTCGAAACTAACGTTCCTACTCTAATTTAGCAGCAAAATCATCTATTAAAAGAGCGAAACATTGCAACTCTGTACGCTTTTTTGCTATCTTTTGATTGGAACCCGCCAAAGGAGTGAGCTTGCTTTGAGGCCTGTTAGGAAAACCTTCGAGTCATTGCCGGACTTCCCGTTCTCCCTTGCTTTCAGAGACACAAAAACGCCGCAGAACGAGCTGCCGGACCATCTCCACGACTGGTATGAGCTGGTCTATGTGCATAGCGGCAAAGGATCGTTCTTTATTGACCGGACGATTTACGACATGCGCGTAGGCGATCTGTTCATTATTCCGGGCAACACGATCCACCGTGCGCTGCCGGACAAGGAAGATCCGGTTACATCCACAGCCCTCTTTATGAGCCCTCTCCTGGTCGAACAACCTTCATTCGGAGAAGCGTTTACCTATTTGCAATGCTTCGATCAGAGCCGAAAGCAGCACCTGTTCCAAATGTCATGTTCCGCCGCGCTTCAAATGCGCATCGAAAGCCTGCTTAACCAAATTGAGGCTGAGCTGAGGTCGCAGCAGCTCGGCTATCGCCATGCCGTCCTTCTGAACACCCAGCGTTTACTTCTCGAAATCAATCGCGATCGCAATAACGGAAAGCAGCACAAGAGTCGCGCTGCCTTTAAAGGGCCAAACTGGATGAAGGACATTTTGCTCTATATCGACAATCACTTCACGGAAGACATCGGACTTGGCAGCCTTAGTTTCATGGCTTCCGTCAGTCCTGCTCATTTCAGTCGCGTATTTAAGCAATTAACGGGGATGAACGTCACCAAATTTATAAACGCGAAACGGATCGTCCACGCAAAGGAACTGCTTCTGGAAACCGAAGAAAACGTAGGTACCATTTCCGCGGCTTGCGGATTCGAGAGCTTGCCTCACTTCCATCAGGTTTTCAAACGAATTGCCGGTGTAACCCCCCATCAATTCCGAACACAAGCCTAAATGAAACCGCTTCCGAAGAGGTTTGCGGGGAGAAACGCTCCCGGCTGCCGAGAGCCGGGCATCACGAATATCGTTCGTTTCAATCCGGAAGCACCGTGTAGACGGCGCCGGCATTCGCATGAAAACGGAGAAGTCCATCCGGCCTATCGCATTCGATCGGCTTCTCTTCCAAGGTAACCGAGCAGCGAATCGAACTGCGGACGCAGCATGGTCCCGGGACGGCAGCGGCAATCCGGGCCTTCGTCAGACGGCCGTCCTTCCATTCCATGTCGACCGTATAGCCGCCTCTAGCGCGCAGCCCCCGAACGGAGCCCGTTGCCCAAGCCGCCGGAAGCGCCGGAAGCAAATGCAGCGCGTCCGCATGACTCTGAAGCAGCATCTCGGCGATCCCGGAGGCACCTCCGAAATTGCCGTCGATCTGGAAGGGCGGATGATTGTCCAGAAAGTTCGGCAGCGTCGAGTGGGTCAGAAGCGCGGCAAGGTTGGCTTCCGCTTCCTCCCCCTCCTCCAGACGCGCCCAGAAATTGACGATCCACGCTCGGCTCCAGCCGGTATGGCCGCCTCCGTTCGCAAGACGCCGCTCCAAAGCGCGCCGGGCCGCCGCCGCTAGCTCGGGCGTGCCGCTTCGCGTGATCTGGCTGCCGGGATGAAGGGCGAACAAATGCGAAATATGGCGATGTCCCGGCTCCGCCTCTTCATAATCCTCGTACCACTCCTGAAGCTGGCCGTGCCGGCCAATCTTCGGCTTAGGCAGTTTCTCCAGCACCCGCTGCAGCTCGCTCCCCAGTCTTTCGCCATCCGGAAGTTCCAGCGTCCGTTCCGCATCAAGAACCGCCGCGAAAAGCTCCCGCATAATTTGGGTATCCATCGACGGCCCCGCGCACAGCACCCCCGATTCGCCGCTCGGCAGGATATACGTATTCTCCGGCGATACCGACGGGCAGGTCACGAGCTCGCCGCCCGGCGTCTCCGTTACGTAATCGATCAGGAACAGCGCCGCTTCGCGCAAGGTAGGGTATACCCGCCCAAGAAATGCCGCATCCATCGAAAACCGGTAATGCTCCCACAGATGCAAGGAAAGCCAGGCGGCCCCCATCGGCCAATAGGTTGCGGGCAGATAAGTATCCTGCGGGGCCGTATCCGCCCACAGATCGGTGTTATGGTGAGCGGTAAAGCCCCTGCAGCCGTACATCACGGCCGCCGTATGCCGACCCGGTTCGCGCATCCGCTCGAGCAGCTCGAACAGCGGCTCATGACATTCGGGGAGACCGCAAGTTTCCGCCGGCCAGTAGTTCATCTGCGCATTAATGTTGATCGTATATTTGCTGTCCCAAGGCGGCAGGAAATGCTCGTTCCAAATGCCCTGCAGATTGGCCGGCAGCGATCCGGGACGGCTGGACGCCATCAGCAGATAGCGGCCGAACTGGAAATACAGCGCGAACAAGCCCGGGTCGGCTTCGCCTGCGCGAAGCCGTTCCATGCGCCGTGCCAGGCTCAACCGCTCTAGCTGTGCGTCCGCCGGACCGAGCGACAGGGATACGCGGCCAAACAACGCGCGATGGTCGTCGATATGACGCTTGTACAGCTCCGTATAGCCGATTCGAAGGGCTGCCGCTGTTATCTCCTGCGCTTCCGCCAGCGGGTCCGGGACACGGAACGTCGTGGCGGCCGCCAGGACAATCGTCACGCTGTCAGCCTCTTCTACAAGGAGATGATCGCCGATGGCCTTCACCGTTCCGCCCTCCGCCGCCACCTTCAGCACCGCCGCGTACTCGCTTCCGCCTTCGCCTCCGCAATTGCCGGCCATCCAAATCGCGCCGTCCCCCGTTCGGCCGGTCCGATCGGCATAACGCCAACGCCCTCGTTCCAGACGCGCGGTGAAGCCGATTGCGCCCGGCCGATCAGCGGTCACTCTCATGACGATCGCTTGGTCGGGATGACTTGCGAACAGCTCCCGCTTATACGAAGTCCCTCCCTGTCTGAACATGACCGAAGCGATGCCGCTGTCCATATCCAGCACCCGCGAATAGTGATCCGGCGTACCGTTCGGCAGCGTGAAATCAAGCAGCAGGTGACCGAGCGGCAGATAATGCCTCTGGGATTCCGGCAGACCGGACAACGACAGCAAAGCAAGGCGCTCGGCCTCCTTCAGCCTCCCTTCGAATAGCAGCCGGCGAATTTCCGGCAGATTCGCCAAGGCGTCCGGGTTATTGCGATCCCTTGCTCCGCCATGCCAGATGGAGTCCTCGTTCAACTGCAGCCGCTCGTGCCCGGGCTGACCGTACATCATCGCGCCTAATCTGCCATTACCGACCGGCAGCGCTTCGTCCCAACCCGTCGCCGGGTCCTCGAATAACAATGCGTGGGTATTCATCTTCTCACTCCTTGATCGTCAGTTGCAGGCTCTGCTTCGCTCATCTTCATCTTGGCGGCAGGCATTCAGCGCGGATCCCCTATGCGTTATGAATGATTGAAGGTGGCTTCCCGATACTCCTGGGGCGTTACGCCCGTCGCTTTTTTGAAAAAGCGTGTGAACGACTGGGAATTCTCGTAACCGACCTGAACCCCGATCTCGAGCACCTTCAATTTTTCGTTCTTCAGCAGTTCCTTGGCCCGATCGATGCGGGCGGATTCAATATATTCGGACAAGTTGACGCCGCACTCCTGCTTGAACAGACGAGATACGTACGACGGATTAAAATGAATGTAACCGGCGAGGCGGACTAGCGACAGATCCTCGTCCAGATGCTCCTCTATATAAGCGCGGACCCTCTGGATCGCTTCGGCGGCCCGGTCGCTTTCGCCCGAGCTTCTTAGCTCGAAAAGCGTCATCGCGACCGTTCGGAGGAAGCCGAACGCTTCCTTCCATGACGCGAATTCGTCGTGGCGCATGAGAGCGGATACGCCGGGCACCTGATTCTCCAGCTCCCATCTGTTGATGTACGACAATAAGACAAGCGAGATCGTATAATAAAGTTCCAGCAGATACGGCGCGCCGTTATCCCGCTCCGACTCCGTCAGCTCGTCGAACAGCAGGAGGAATTCGACGCGTCTGCCGGCATCCAGATGCACGGACAACGCGTCCGATTTATCCCGCGGCGAACGCTCCTTCATGAAGCTTGAAGCTTGCAGGTCTACCGTCCGCACCATTTGGGCGCCGTCGCCGGTTCTCGTCTGCCGCTGCCGCCTGATTTTGTCGTAGGCCGAAGACAGCTTGATCCATCCGGACGGCCGATCCCCCAGCGTAACAGCGACGGAGAGGTCGAGGTTTGTCAAGCACGCTTGTTGAATCAATTCGAATTGGCCGACCAAATAGGGGAGGATGGACGCCCCCTCCTCCGCTTCGTTCCCGTCGGCTCGATCGGCCGGCGGCTGAATGAACCAGACCGGATCTCCGAAGCGGTCGATCGTGCCGAGGACCCGAACCTGGCCGTTCAGCAGGCTCTCGGCCAACAGCATCACCGCCATGGCCGATTCTTGCCGATTGGCATAGGACGGCACGCCGGCCGAGGCATGAGACAGATCTCCCTGCGCCACGTAGACCGGATTGTCGGCATCGAGCGAGATGCTCAGCTGTCGGAAGTCCGCGGTCAGACTCGGTGCCGGATTCGCGCCGTGCAGCAGATGGCGGAAGTATTCGCCGCGCGCAAGCGCTTCCAAAGTTTTCATGTTTTCCTGCGCCCGCTGAATGAGATCGTTCGCGCGCAGGCTGTCGTCCAGCTCGGCCACGGCTTGGACGACCGCCTGAATGACCTTCGGGTACCCTTCGCTCTTGAGCAGATATTGCACGCCGGGCGTCTGGATCGCCCGATATACGGAATCGAAATCGCTGTAGCCGGTGAGGAAGATCACCCGGCAATGCGGCCAATTCCGCTTGATGATGGACATGAGCCGCATCCCGTCGATTCCCGGCATCCGGATATCGGACAACACGATGTCCACTCGGGTTTGATGCAGCCAACTCAATGCCTCTCTGCCGGAGTAGGCCTTGCACAGATCCAGATCGAGCTCGCATCCGGCCAGCGTCTCGTACAGGCCGTCGGTGATCATCTCTTCGTCGTCAACGATCAGCAGACGATACATCGGCTTGTCCCTCCCATGGAAAGTGTAGCGTGACTTGAAGTCCTCCCAGCTCGCTTCGGGCGACCCGGATGCCGCCTCTTTCGCCGTACGTGATCGTCAATCGCCGATGGATATTGACCATCCCCGTCGTCTCCGCGTATTCGTCCCGGTTCGTCAACGCCTTCGATAATCCGATGAGCTTCTCGTCGGACAAATCATCGCCGTTATCTTCGACGATGATTCGGAATTCATCGGCTTCGTATCCGAAACGAACGACGATCACCCCATTCTCCTCCTTGCGTTCCAGGCTATGCTCGAACGCGTTCTCGATTATCGGCTGCACGATCAGCCGCGGCACTTTCGCTTGCGCGGCTTCCATCGGAAGGTCCTCGAACCGTGCCCGGATACGCCTGGAAAAACGAAGGAGTTGAATGTCGGTATACGTGCGCGCATGATGAATCTCCTGCTCGAGCGAAATCTCGTCGGATGCGCTTCGCGTCACGAAACGGAAGTATTCGCCGAGCTGGATCGTGAATTGCTCGACCCGCTCCGTATCTCCCGTTCGGGCCATCGTATTTAAGATAAATAAGCTGTTGAACAAGAAATGAGGATTGATCTGCGATTGAAGCTGCTTCAACTCGGAACGCTGCACCATGAGCTTCTGCCGATAAGCCTGATCGATCAACGATCGAAGGTTTGCGACCATCTGATTGAATCGGCTGTACAAATATCCGAATTCATCCTTCGATTCGTGCGTGATGACCTGCTCCAGATCGCCGTTCTCGACGCGGCGGAAGCTCTTCACGAGACGCAGCAGCGGCTTGTGAATGAATTTGTACGTCGACATGGCATAGATGGCGACGATGACGAGCGCCGCCGCGGCAAAAAGCCAGGCCCACGCATAGAACTTGTCCAACGGCTTTCGGATAACCTCGGACGGAATAAACCGATAGATCGCCATGTCCAGCTTGTCCGAGCCGGCGTAGATGGTGTAATACGAATGTCCCCCGAACGCCCTGGCTTCGCCGTGGTCGCCGGGATTTTTCCTTTGCGCCACGTAGAAGGAAGCTTCCTTGATGAAAGACGCGACGGAACCGCTCGCTAACCGGATATCGCCGTTCGCCGACAGCAGCAGGGACCCGCTTCCGGGATAGGTGTTGAATTGGCTCAACGCGTCCGTTAGCGTCTGCTGGTCCAATTCGATTTCAACGATGAATAACGGCCGCCCCTCTGGGCTGCCGCTCGGCTTCGCCGCGCTTAGGTACAGCCCATTCTTCCAATCGACGATGCGGGTACTCCGGTTGCCGTAAACGGAGAGAACGGAGTCGTAAAGCGTCTTATCGAGCGGACTTACGCCGTCGACCGACGAGATGACGCGCCCGATCGGTTTGATGTAAACGCTTACTTCTTTGATGTACTTGCTGCTGTTCTGGACAAGATAGAGTCGGTTCCGCAGGGAATTAATCTTGTCGGTTTTCTCTATGACCCCCATCCGATCCCAGAGAAGCGTCAGCTTGTTCAGGTCTTCGTCTTCAAGCAGCCCGAATTGCAGCAGCTTGATCCGCTCGATCTCGTTCTCGAGATCGGTTAGATAGAAGGTCGTCTGGGAAGCCGCCGTCTTGGCGATATCCTCTCGTGCCGTGTGAATGGACCATTGGTACAGATAAACGCCTAGAATGATCAGGGGCATCAAAATGAGCAGAAACGTAAAAATCAACCGAAGAAACAGGGTGTTGCGAATCGAAAACATCGGTGTTTTGAACATGGCGCTCCTTCAACCCCTAATCATGTCAAGTCGATTCCATCCTATCCCTTCGCATTGCTTAATACAATGCCTATATCATAATCGAAGAAGGCTACTTCTTCATGGATTCGTAATAGTCGTTGACTTCCTTCGTCATCTGCGAGCCGCCAAGCTTGTTCCAATCCTGCACGAACTTATCGAATTCCGCTATCGGCGCGCCCAGGATGATCCTGACGAAGACTTCGTTTTGCATGGTCTCCAGCGTCGTCCGCCGCTCCACCATCGTCGGGGTCGGAGCGCCTTCGAATTTATCCAAGAGAAACTGATGGTTTTTGTCATACTGATCGACGATGCCCTCCGCTCCTTCGGGACCGTAGATACGCTCCCAGCCCCATAGCGCGAATCCTTCCTTGGAACCGGACGCGTAGGCATCCAGCTTCTGCTGGATCACCTTCGCTTCGCCTGTAAGCTTCGACCTGTCTCCCGTCCTGCGCACCTCCTCCAACGTTCGGAACAGTTCCAGATTTTTCTTCGTCGGCGCGGGCTGGACCAGCGACAGCTGCCATACGCTCTCCGCATCCGGCGGCGCATAGTAATAGTCGTTCTCCTGGGTTTTGCCCCAGTTCTTCTCGACGTGCATGTTGAATAGCTTGATGATGGCTTCGGGATGCGCGGCGCCTTTGCGGACGGCGAAAAACTTCGTCGTGCTGAACTTGAGCGGAACCTTCGCCGGTTCGCCGGATTCCGAGACGATCGGGAACGCGCGCCACTGCGCCTTCGGATCATGGTCTTTATTCAATTGAAGAGGCCAGATGGAATTCCATTGCTGGCCGTATTGCATCCCGATTTTGCCGTTCGCGATGGCCTCCGATACCTTAGAGCCCTCCTTGACCCCGAACTCGTCGTCCAACTCATCGTTTTTGTACATGTTTTGCAGGGCTTGAAGCGCCTTCTTCATCTCCGGTTGAACGCTGCCGAACACCAGCTTGCCCTCCGGGTTCTCCAGCCAGATATTCGGGTAGGCGCCGTAGCCGGCCATGAAACCTTCAAGTCCCATCGATCCTCCGAACAGTTCCTTCGTAACGGCGAGTCCGAACGTGTCTTTCAGGTGATTCCCGTCCGGATCGCGCTCGGCGAAAGCCTTTGAAATCGCCAGGACGTCGTCCATCGTTTTCGGCGGCTGCAGGCCCAATTTATCCAGCCAATCCGTTCGAATCCAGACGAACTGAGCTTGCTCGATCGATGAACCTGTCTGCGGAATCGCCATCAGCTTGCCGTCGAACGTCGCGGAGTCGAACGGTCCCGAACCCTCCTCGGAGAGGATCTCCTTAAGCTCGGGAGATGCATACGCGTTGTATAAGTCCGTCATATCTTCGATCTGGCCCGAGTCGGCGAGCTGCTTGAGCTGAGTGGCATTGACCGGAATGACGTCCGGAAGGTCGCCGGAAGCCAGCATGACGTTCACCTTCTGCACATACGGTTCCGACGTGTCGTTGCCTTTGACGACCCAGTTATCTTTAATCTTGATGCCGAGCTGGTCGAAGTAGAGCCGCGTCCAGCGGTTGTCCTCGAAATTCTCGTCCTTCAGCACGCCCAGGACGTTGTTCTCGACGATGTCGCTCAGATTGCGTACGGTCGTGATCTCGATCGGCGGGTCGTATTTGCCGAATGGCCCTGTCGCCGCTTCCGTGCCCGCGGCCTTATTGCCGGCATTACCATCGTGAATATCGTTGCCATCGCAGGCCGTCAGCACCGCCATGAGCAGTATGGCCGACAAAGCCATCTTCGAACGAGTCCTGCCTTTGATCATAGCCATCCCCTCTTCAGCGGCTTGTCTCTGCTATGGTTGCGCTCTCATTATAGGCTTCGATAGTTGCGTTATTCCAACGAAAACGATGCCAAGCTTGCTCCCCTGTACCCGAATAGGTAAAGTACAGCGCTTGAACGCCGTACGGAATGATCTCATCCGCCGAATATGCTTTCCATAGTTCAATGCATCCCTGCCGGCTGAAATTCGTTCCGTTTGTATGTCGATGATAGAAAATGTACCACTTCCCGTTCGTTTCCACAATGCTGCCATGGTGATTGCCTCTCTCGCAGCCGCCAACGCAAGATTGCATTAAAAAGAGGGATATATTATGAATACATAATATCCCCCATGGATTCGTTTCGTCGAAACTTACTTATTGGCTAGCGCATCGGCACGCATCTTCACGATCTTCTGAGCCTTAACCGTATCCGCTGCCAGGACATCCTTCCAGCCTAGGCCGTCCACGTCCTTCTGCATCTTCGACCAAAGCTGGTCGAATTCCGCTGGATTCTTCGCGAATACCATCTTCCAGGAAGTGTTCTTCACATAGTCCGAGATCTGGCTGCGCTCGTTCTTAATATCCGACGAATCGGATCCAAGACTCGTGTTGATATTGGGCACGATATCGATCATCTTGTTCTTCAAATAATAATCCGTCGGATTCTCGGCATTGTACGTGTTCTGCCAGTCCGTTGTCAGCGCCGTCTTGTTGGCTTCGATCGTTGATTTCCAATACGTGCTGTTATAGAATTCGCCCGTATCCGGATCGACGACGAAGTCGCTCATGATCATGCTGTTTAGTTTACTCTGTCCGTCCTGATATCCGCCGCCGCCGTACTCGTCCGGGACAGGCGTGTTTTTCTGGAAGGCGCTCTGTCCGACTTCGGTCAGCTTAAGCTTGCCATCCTCCGTCTTCTCGTAGTTAAAGCCTTCAAAGCCGTTCGTGTAGTAACGCAGCCCTTCCGGGGAGCAGAGCCAATCCATGAATTCCATGATGCGATCGGGATTTTTCGCCTTCGCGCCGATGGCGAACACCATTCCGTTGCCGTAATAGGCGTCGCTGTTTTGAATCAGGTGCGTGTCGGCAATCGGAACCCCTACGATGCCGTCCCCGTTTTTGCCTCTCTCGATGGAATTGTAGAAGCCTCGCTGCCACGAATACCATGTGAGAAGAACCTGATTGTTGGTCAGCTTCTCGGATACTTTGTTCCAATCCTGGGTCGGCGAGTCGGGGTCGATCAGCCCCATCTGATTGGCATTAAAATAAAATTGCAAAATCTTTTTGTACATACTGCTATCGTCGATCAGCGGAACGATATCGCCCTTCGCGTTCAGTTGGATCGTCGTCGTGCCGTCCGGCTGCTCGTAGCCGTACCAGTTGCTGAGCCAGCGGACGTTCTCCATGCTGCCGCCGTCCCAGTCCTTCCATAGGGTAATCGGTACGATCGGCTTGCCGTCCGGGTTCTTCGGATATTTCTCATGCATTTGCTTCAGGACGTTCAGCAAATCGTCCAGATTGTTAAGCTTGGGCGCTCCGACTCCCTTGTAATAATTCCAGGGCAAGATCGGGCTGGAGTAAGGCATTTCTTCCGAGAAGGTCGTCGGCGACGTGTCGGCTTCAAACGTCGGCAGACCATAGATTTTGCCTTGCGGGTTCACTTTGTCGAAGGCGGCGTTGAACGGTTTGAAATGGTTGTCTACGTACTGGGACAGATACTTCGTATTCTTGATTTTATCCGTCATATCCAGGACGAGACCCGCCGGAATCAATTCTTCCAACTGGCTGTTATCGACGATCAGCAGATCCCCCAGATCTCCCGCCGCCGTCCGGGTCTTGTACAACTGATCGCCAGCGACCTGCGGAGCGAGAATGTTTAACGTAATATTGAACTTGTCCTTGAGCAGCTTGCCGTACCATCCCGTCTGTTCGCCTTGATAATTGGCAGCGTTGTCGAACACGGTAATGGTGAGCGGCTTGCTGTGATCGATCGCGCCGGCGGTCTGGGATGCGCCTGCATTCGTGCCGGTTCCGGACGGTTCGCCGGTTGCCGACGTAGGATCGTTTCCGTTGCTGCACCCAGTCAATGCGGCCGACACCAGGAACAGACCGGTCACCGAGGCGACCATCGATTTATGGACGACTTTCTTATTTCTGCTCATATGCAACCCCCATAGGATCAATTTATTATAATGGCGCGTGCGCAATTCAGCCTTTCACCGCGCCGATCATAATCCCTTTCACGAAAAATCTTTGGAAAATCGGATATATCAGTAAGATCGGCGCAACGACGATGATCGTCACCGTCATTCGGATGGACGTCGTCGTTTGCTTGGTCGCCAGGCTTGCCATGGTCGTCGAGCCGGCGTTCTGCAGATTGACCATGGTCGATAATGAGCTGGCCTGGTTAATATAATTGTATAGAATGAATTGCAGGCTATAGAGCTTGCTATCCGTCACAAGCAGCAGCGTATCCTGGAAGGAATTCCATTGATCCACGGCCGCGAATATCGCGACCGTCGCCAATATGGGCTTGCTGATAGGCAGCATGATCTTGAAGAATAGGGTCATGATCCCGGCCCCGTCTATGCTGGCCGCCTGCTGCAATTCCTTTGGCAGCGATTCCACGAACGTCTTGACCAAGATGATAAAGAAAGGCGCAACGATCGTCGGTAATATATAAGCCAGAAAGTTATTGGTCAGGTGCAGTGACCGCATCGTCAAGTACCATGGAATAATCCCGGCATTGAAGAACATCGTGACCACCGTGAAGCGATACCAGAACTTCCGCCCCCACATATCCTCCTGGGTAAACATGAATCCTAGGAAGGCCGATGCGCCGACCGTCAACGTCGTTCCGATCACCGTTCTTCCCAAAGAGACGAGCGCCGCGCTGCCCAGCCCCGGTATTTTAAACACGTCCACATAGTTCTGGAAGTGGATATGCTTCGGGAAAAACACGACTTCGCCTTTGGCGCTAATATCGTTGGCGCTTATGGTGTTAATGATAATCGAGTAAAAGGGGTATACGCAGATAAGCGCGAACAGGGAAAACAGCGAATAGATCGCGACCGATATGAATTTGTCCGTCGCGCTGACTTGAAAGCGAGTCTTTTTATCCAATCGGCTTTGATGCGCCGCATTCTGTTCCAGCTCAGCCGTATCGCCGCTCATACGATACTCTCCCCTCTTAATAGTTTGGACAGCTTGTTCACCGAGAAGAGCAGCACGACGCTGATCAAGCTCTTCAGCATGCTGATCGCGACGGATACGGAGTAACTGCCGCCTCCCATAGCCAAGTTATATACGTACAAATCCAGAACTTGAATGTGGTCCTTGTTGAACGCGTTCTGAAAGACGAAGTATTGCTCGAGGCCGTTATTCAGGAAGCTTGCGATTTGCAGCATCAGCAGCACGAAATACGTCGGCAGCATGCTTGGGAGCACGACGTGCCGGATGACCTGCATCCTTGTCGCGCCGTCTACTTCGGCCGCCTCGTAAAGCGAATCATCGATTCCCATAATCGCCGCGATGTACAGGATAGCGGACCACCCCAAGGTCTTCCAGGTCGTCCACATCCACATCGTCAACCACACATGGCTGGAGCTCTGGAGGAACAAGATCGGGGAATCGGTTATGCCGAGCTGATGAAGCATGCCGTTGACGATCCCTTCGCTGGATAACATGGAGAAGGCTAGCGAATAGACCAATACCCAGCTGATAAAGTTCGGAAGGGTCGTGACCGTCTGGATGAACTTCCGGAAACGGACGGCCTTGATCTCGGTCAGAAAGATCGCAAAGACCATAGGAAGCCAGGAGAAGAGCAGGCTGAGGCCGCTCAAGCCGAACGTGTTCTTAATGACCTGCAGCAGCTGATCGACCTTGACCTGGTTTTCGACCAACGACCGGAACCACTTCAACCCGACAAAAGGCGATTCCGACAGCGGAATGGGCGGCGTGTAGTCAAAAAAGGCATACACCCATCCATAGAGCGGATAATAAGCGAACACGCCAAGCAGAATCATGAACGGAAGAATGTACATAAATTTGCGTATTGAAATGCTTCTCGTACGATACGTTCTTGTTTGCACCCTGCCACTCCTCATTCGGATAATATGAAGCGCATACATTCCATCAAGCGGCCTTGCATGAATTGCCGGCCTCGGCCGCTGTTTAACCGATTGCGAACGTGCGGCCGGGAGCTTGCCCGCCTCGGAAATGGTTACGCTTTCATTATAGGCAGGCCCAAAATCGACGCACAACGCGCATCTTTTTACTTGCTTCACCATCCTTGACGTATTGCTTCGCTGCGCCATGATAAAGAAACTGAACGTTCATTACGCCCGAGGTGACGGTCTATGCATGCAAAAAGGGAAGAAGCCCGCTTTCTCGCTTCTTCCCTTTTACTAATAAATGATTTTGCGCTAAAGCATGGATATATCTTCCCCAGCGGATTGTTTAAGGCTGCATATGGGATTGCTGCTTCACGTCGCACACCTGGCACAGCTGGCTGGTCCCTCGGCAGCTTTTAGTTCAAGAAGCAGATTCTTCATTTTTCCGCTTAAAACCGTACTTATTGCTTGACTGAGCCGAGCGTCATGCCTTTGACGAAGTATTTCTGGAGAAACGGGTAAGCGAGCAAAATCGGAAGCGCGCCAATGAAAATCTGTGTTGCCTTCAATCCTGTCTGGGACATATTTTTGATAATCGCCGGCGTCATGTCAACCCGGGTATAGTCATTTTTGCTAATGAGTGCCTGAATCAGAGTTGCCAGCGGCTGCTTATTGGGCTCCATATAAATCATGCCATCGAACCAGGAATTCCAGTGACCGACAATCGTGAAGAGGGACAAGGTAGCGATCGAAGGCATCGAAATCGGAAAATAAATCGAAAACAAGATACGCAGGTGGCTGCAGCCGTCAATTTGAGCGGCTTCATTCAGCTCCTTCGGGATGTTTCGGAAGAAATTAAGCATCAGCACAACGTTGAATACCGCTACCGCCCCCGGCAAAACCATAGCCCAGATCGTATTTTTCAGTCCTGTCGAGACAATTACGATGTAGGAGGGGATGAGACCGCCGTGAAACAGAATCGTGATCACAAAGTACCAAGCGTACACCGTTCTGCCGCGAAAGTAGGAATTCTCCTTGGACAACGGATACGCGGCGGTGATGCAAAGCAGCATACTGACCGCCGTTCCCAACACCGTGCGCAAGATCGTCACGCCGAACGCTCCGGCAAAATTGCGGCTGTGCAAGGTTTGGATATAGTTATCGATATTGAACCCGATGGGCCAAAATTTGACCAGATTCCCGGTAGCCGCCGCGCCGGAGCTGAATGAAACGGCAATCACATGAACGATAGGCAAAAAACAAAGCACGCTTACGCAAAGCAAGAACAATATATTGCACGCGTTAAACATCCGATAGGCGGTTGTTTTATAGTACATGCCATCGCCCTCCTTTCTTAGAAAATGCGATAATTGGCATATTTTGTCGCCATTTTGTAGGTTATCGCAATCAAGGCGAACGAAACAACCGATTTGAACAAACCGACGGCAGTCGCAAAGCTGAAGGAGCCGCCAAGCAGGCCTGTGTCGAACACGTAGGTGTCGATAATTTCGCCTTTGGCGACTACGAGCGGATTGAGCAGATTGTAGACCTGGTCAAATCCCCCGTTCAGAATGTTTCCGAGCGAAAGCGTTGCAACGATGATGCCGATCGGAATGATCGCGGGAATCGTCACGGACCAGGTTTGCTGCCATCGGTTCGCGCCGTCGATCTCCGCCGATTCGTATAATTCCGGGTTAACCGCGGTCAAGGCCGCCAAATAAATGATCGTACCCCACCCAAAATCCTTCCAAATATCGCTGATGACGAGGATAAAGCGAAACCAGTCGCCGTCTCCCAGAAAAAAAACGGTGGGCAGCCCAAGCGCCTTCAAGCCTTGATTGACGATGCCGGAACGCGACAACATATCCGTCATGATGCCGGCGAGAATGACCCAGGACAGAAAATGGGGCAAATAAATCAGCGTTTGAACCGTCCGTTTCACGAACGCGAGACGAACTTCATTTAACAACAAGGCAAATACAAGCGGAACGATCCATCCGCACACCATTTTGGCCACGGAAATAATCAAGGTGTTGACAATGATCTGCACCACCCGGTCGTCTACGAACATGAGGTGAAATTGCGCAAGCCCGACCCATTCGGAATGGAAGATTCCTTTGTAGAACTTGTAATTCTGGAACGCAATCACGACGCCAACCATCGGAAGATAAGAGTAAATCAACAGGAGCAGCACAGAGGGCAGCATCATGACATGAAGCAGCCATGTCTTACGCAAGTTCATACTATTTGCCAATCGTGCCGCAGTCTGTTTCATCATTGTAATCATCCTCGTTTACTCATACTTGTAAAAAATCGGCGGCAGGGAAAGGACCGGTTCCTGCCGCTCGAGCGTCATTATTGGGTCGACTTGTACCAATCGTTGACTTCCTTGGTCAGCTGGTCGCCACCCTTTGCTTTCCAATCCTTCACAAACTTGTCGAACGCATCAGGGGATTCCTTGCCGTACACAATGCCCAAGAAGGTTTCACTTTCCAGCGTGTACAATAAATCGCCTTTCTCCGCTTTGGTTTTGGTCGGCGGGCCCACGGCCAAATTCCGATGGTCGGCTTCCATTTGGCTAAGCGTTACCGCCTTACCCTGTAACGATAAGTCGCCATTCTTGGTCATTTCGGCAAGCTTTCGTTCGTACACCGTGTCTTGCTTGCCATCCAGAACGCGTTGATAAATATTGTCCCCTTGCACCATGCCTGGAGGCTGATTTCCCGGGCTGAGCAAGCGGTAATTGATCGGCGAACTTCCCGGTGCATCCTTCCAATCCGGCTGGCCGTCCTTCATAATATAGTCGTAGCCTTCCGCATAGCCATTGGCGAACGGACTGTCCGGATCTTCAAGCAAGACGCCCAACATGGCATCCCAATATTGGAAAATCGCGTCAAAATGATCGAAGCCTTTGCGGAAGACATAGCCGCTGTAAGACAATGGCGAACCAATTCGCCCGACCGTTCCATCTATGCCGGAGGGCAGCGGATAAGGTTTGACGACGGCGCCGTCGACATTTTTCATCGTGTCGGAGAGCGGCCACCCTCCCATCCAACCAGGCCCAAAGATGATGCCGGCATTGCCCGCCGTAAATTGGGAGGAAGCTTTATCCGGCTCATAGGTTCCGAAATCGGGATCCAGATATCCTTTCTTGTAGTACTCATCCAGCTTGGTCAAGGCTTGCTTGACCGTCGGCTGCAAGCTGCCGTACTGCAAGCCGCCGTTGCCGTCCTTGTCCCAGATCGTGATTTGATTTTGACCGAAGATAAATTGAGCGTCGCCCATATAACCGGAAAAATTGCTTTTTCCGGCGATCGACCAAGGCGTCTTGTCCGGAAACTTCTCTTTGAACGCGGCGAGCACCTGCTCGAATTCGTCGAGATTGGTCGGTGCTTTCATGCCGACCGCATCCAGCCAATCCTGACGAATCCACATGACCGGATCGCCGACGAAGCCGTCCGATATTTGCGGCAGCGCCCAGCGTTTACCGTCCTTCGTGACACCCAGCCAGACAGAGGCGTTTTTCTCGAATGCTTCCTTCGTGCGCGGTGTAGCATATTTGTCAAATGCGTCGCCGACCGGCTCGATTTCACCGGAGTCGATCAAGTCGTTGAGCAGGGCGGCATCGCCCACATTTAAAACATCCGGAAGCTCCTCGCCGCTTGCCATGGCCAACCTGATTTTTTGTTTCATGGCGTCGCCCTGATCCGTCATCTGCCATTTGTATTTCACGATTACGCCCAGGTTATCCTTAGCCCAACGGGACAACGGGTTGTTCTCCAGCGTGTCTCCGTTCAGCAGCTTGTCGCTGTCTCGAAGCGCGATCGCCGTCGTGATCTCGATCGGCGGATCGTATATCCGGAACGCGCCGTCGTCCGCCGTTTCCGTGTTCTGCGAATTTGTACCCGATGCTTTGGGAGCGTCTTTTCCCGCCCCATTCCCTTCTGCGGAATTTGAGTTCCCGGCATTTCCATTCCCCCCGCAGCCGGCAATCAGAAGCACAACCAGCAAACACGAGATTAATACTTTAACCAATCCTCGCCCATGCTTCAAACGGTTCATCTCCTTCGTCGAGCCTCGTCAATTTTTACTTTGATTCTTCTTTATTATGAAACAGCGGGGTTAGGATGGATATGACGGGATGATTGTAATATGAAGCTCCGTTAGGCATTTTCGCGCCCGGTTCGGGTTACTTCAATTGCAGCCGGTACTTTTTCGGAGTGGCGCCGTAGTATTTCTTGAACGCCTGGATAAAATGCTGGGTGCTGTGGTAACCAACGCTTTCGGCGATTTCGTAAATTCGGTTCGACGGGTTGCTCAACAGGGAGAGCGCCAGCTCCATGCGTGTGCGCAAAATAAAGTCGCTGAGATTGATACCGGTCTTCTCTTTATAAATCTTGGACAAATAAGCGGGATGGAGGTACACCATCTCGGCCAGCGCGTTCAAAGCGATATCCTTATCCAAATGCTTGCGCACATAGCTCTCCACCTGCCGAACGACCGCAGGATGCGTATCGTTTCTTTCGCTTCTGCTTCCCAGCTCCTGCTCCAACAAATTCAACAACGCCTCCGCCCACTCGCGGAGCCGGTCGACCGAACGCATCGGTCTGGATGGGTCGGCGGCTTGCGGACCGGCCAGCTCCTCCAGCACTCGTCCGTTATCGTGCGCCAAGGTAACGAAGCAGCTCAGAAGATGGATGTGCGCTTCATTCAGGAATAGACGATTATACGGCTCCTCCTTGTCCGCTTCCGCAAGCAGCGTCTTTACTTTGACGCGCAGTCCGCGCCAATCGTTTTCCTTCGCCAGCTGCATCAGCGTCGGCTGTATTAGAAGCACGCGCAGCGCGCCGGCTCTGCGTTCGGCTCCCGGCCCTGTCCCCCCTGAATACGACGCCCCCGGCGAATTGCCCGTCCGCATTTGCAGCCAAGCGATACCGCCGCGATAAGCTTGAATCAACTCGCCCGGAAAATCGAGCTCTTCCGAGGCATAGACATCCAGACCGCATTTCAAATAGTCGGAGACGTTCTTTCTCAGCTGCCTGAACAGCCGTCCGCTATGAACCGTCTCGTCCGAGCCTTCGCGGGGCTTGACGAGCATCACCAGCAGGCTCCTTTTGCTTTTGGCCGGCCATACCACGCAGTCCGCATTGAGCGTTTCCTCCGCGATATTGAGAATGGAATAGTCCATAAGCGCACGGTCCGGCGCGGAATAGCGTTCAAAGGCGGGGTCGGGATCAAGCATGAGCAAGCGGCAGCGATCGCCCGCGTCAAACGGCAATTCGTACATGTCAAGCTTCTCCGCAAGCGCTCGCCTGGACAACACGTCCCCCGTCAGCAGTTCAAGCAGCAGCTCGCTTCGAAGCAGCGGCAGGTTTCGCCGCAGCGCTTGCCGCGCGATCGTTTCCTCGGCGCTTTTTTCCTTCATCCGGTTCACAATTTGTCCTATCGTTTCCAACAGCTTGTTATCCTTGACCGGTTTAATCAAATAATCGGTGGCTTGCAATTCAATCGCGCGCTTCGCATATTCAAACTGAGCGTAACCGGTAAGCAGCACGCAATGCAGCAGCGGATTCATCGTCCTTGCCTGCTCAATAAGCTCAAGCCCCGTTATCCCGGGCATCCGGATATCCGTCACCAGAATATGGACGTCAGCGCGCTCTAGAACCTGAAGCGCTTCCGTTCCCGAATAAGCGCGATAGACAGCTCCGATTCCGATTTCCGGCCATGGGAGCGTTTCCGCCATACTGTCCACGAGCAATTTGTGATCGTCAACCAACAATAACGCAAGCATTACGATCCCCCCCGCCTTATAGAGCCGGCACCTTGCCAGGACAAGGTTACGCTCGTTCCGCCTCCTTCGCGGCTTTCCACTCGAAATTCCGTATCGCTGCCGAAAAAATAAGCCAGCCTGGATCTGACATTCCATAATCCCACCGTGCCGTCCTGAGGCCGGTCTCCGGTCAATTGCCGATTGAGTCGCCGGCAAGCTTCCATCGTCATGCCCACCCCGTCATCCTCCACCAAAATCGAAATACGCCCAGCCGCTTCTTTAACCGCGATACGGATCGCCCCGCGCCCCATTTTCGGTTCCAAGCCATGGATAATCGCATTTTCCGCAAGCGGCTGCACGAGCAAGCGCGGAATACTCACAGAAACAAGACCCGGTTCGACTGAAATTTCATAATCAAACTTCTCCAGCTGTCGGTTCATAATGTTTAAATAATTTTCGACGAATTCCAGCTCTTCCCCGATTGTCGCGATCAACTGCTCATTGCGCGTAGCGTACTTATAATAATCGGCCAAATTGTGGGACATGGCGATGATGGCGTCGTTATGCTTCAGCTTGGCCATGCCGATCAGACTTGCAAAGCAATTGTAAAGAAAATGTGGATTAATTTGCGATTGCAGCTGCTTCATGACCGCTTCTTTAGAGCGGATTTCCTCCAAATAGACCCGTTCGACCAAATGCTGAATTTCGCCCGCCATCTCGTTAAAACCGTCATAAACTTGTTGAAACTCGTTGCGAACCCGGGAATTGATTCGGATCGAAAACTTGCCGCCCTTCAGTTTGTGCAAGCTCTGAATCAGCAATTGGAGCGGCATCTGGATTTGGGTGAACAGCATCCCGGATGCGACAATTCCCAGCAGCAGCAAGAAGGACAGTGTCATATAAAACATAATCCGGCTTCGGTTGATCGGACCCAGGATCTCTTCCAGCGGCACGTAATCGACCAAGGTCCACCCCAATTGCTCCGATACACGGGAGTAAACGGCATATTTTTTTCCCGCCAATGTCAGAATGCTGCGGCCGTTCGTCTCGTTCCCGGAACCAAGCATCGGAATCAGCTGTCGGATCGTCGCCTCGTCGGCGGAGCTATTGAATATGACGTCCTCTCCCGGTTTGAAAATGAAGGGATCGTTAATGCCGGTGCTTTTGAAGGCGTCCAGCATGGCGACAATATTGTCCGCAGACAGACTGACACCGACAACAACAGGAGACTCCAGAATACGCTCCCCGCCAAAATTCGGGCTGGCATACAAGCGAGTAAACACATTTCGCGGAACCGCGCCCATCACCTTCGATTGATCGAAGTACCATTTCTTCCCTGCGTGTTGAAGCAGATAATCTTCATCGAACGGGTCGACCGTATCGTTCGACAACACGGTACGCGCCGACGGGAAGTAGAGCAAGATTTGGTTGTTCCACGGGTGTCCGTAACCGTTCAACAGCCGAAGCTTGGCCAGGAGTGAATTATACAACTGGTCACGATCGTATCCGTATTCTCCCGCATAGCGGGAAGAAAAAAAGGTGACATCCCGATCTGATGTCAAATTGAAAGCGAACTTGGAAGTGTTCGAGATCGAATCGTCGAGTTGATTTCGAAAGTAATCCATCCGTGTAACGTTGAACAAATCGATCTGTTTGTCGATGATATGAGTGGTTGCCCTGTTGTTATACGTGTAGAGAGCAAAGATTGGCAGCATTAATGCAACGATGAGCAAGATGAATCGGGTAATAAATCTCATGGCAGTCCTCCACGGATAATATCATGCCTATTATATTAATCTTATAGTAGCATTTCCGTTTCCGCCGGCCCGATTCCTTCCAGCAAAAAACCAATACGCACCGCCAGGCTCAGAGCCGACGGTACGTATTGGCGTTCGATGTTGTTCTACTGCAATCCGCTTGAGGTTAGTGCGGGGAAACGATGATATAATCCATATTAAAGGTCGCCGTATCGCCCGAATCGTATTTATAGCTGATCGTATTGCCGCCGCTGTTCAAGCTCAAGGTTTCGGTCTTGCTCCCCCATGTGTTCCAGTTTCCGGTGTCGGGCAGCGACGTTTGCTTGATTTTCACCCCGTTTACATAAATGCTGATCGTTTGTGTACTGCCGGTGCGGTTCGCATATCGCATGGAGACATCGTAGCTTCCCGTTGAAGGCGCGCTTACATTGAATACAGCGTGGACACCGGTATTCGGAAAGAAGGACGCAAATCCCGTCCCGGTATATCCGGTATGGTCGGTATGAACCGCTATATTCGTTAACTGGGCGTCTTCCGCTTCATATTTTTGCGGACCGGCAACGGTAAATCCGTCGCGAACGTAATCATTAAGGGCATAAGCCGTCAAATCGGTCGGCCATTCATGCACGCCCCGGCTGGTCGCATCGTCGATAAAGGCAGCCAGCGTTCCCGTTCCGCCGCGGATTTCCGAATTATAACTACCCGCGCTGCGGTCCGGATCGGCCCAGCCGGGATCGCCCATGTCGCCAATGCCTCCGCCCCAATTGTATTGAATGTTGCCGTTGACATAGGTGATGAAAGATCCGTTGGTAATGCCGGAGTTCGAACCGGAGTCCTTGCGATTGGCCACAATATTGCCGTCGAATGTGACCGTTACGCCTGAAGCGACATCGCTCGATGCATCCAGCCCCACAACCGCCAACGTTCGGGGCCAATTCCCGTCCGTGTCCATCCGTTTTCCCCGAAGAATGACATTATTCCGGGCGGTTGCATCATACTGCAACGTTTCGCCTCCACCGCCCAACAGAAGGCCAAGCGAATTTTCTTCAAAGAAATTATCTTCAAACAGACCACCCGAGCGTCCTTGAACGCCGTGGCTTGAACCTCTCGTCACAATATTGCCCCTCACGATGGTATTGCTTCCGACGCTGTCATATTGCAGGTACATATTGTGATTATACTCATTCGCGCCGGCACCGGCGACTTGCTCATTCCAGCCGTTGTGGTCGAATACGTTGTCTTCGATCAGAAGACCGTCAACGCCGCTGGCAAAAATCCCGCTGGGGCGGTTTGAATCGCTTGTGGAGGAATTTTGGGTATAGGCATTCACAACGATACTTCTTCTTAGTTTAAAATTGCTGTACACATTCGTGCCTGCGGGGTTGCTTTGAACGACTAACTCCATGAATTCAAGCTTGCAATCCTCGATCAGAATATCGGAACCGCCTCCGACAAATCTTATTACAGGCCCGTTCGCTACACGCGAGTCATATCCCGGATCGTTAGGATCCATCTTGTACCCCTTTATATCCAGGCCGATCAACCATACGTAGTTCCTCACTTGACCGTTGTGGTCGATGAAATTGGCGTCGCATTTAATCAAAGGTCTGTCCCCCGACGATCCGTAATAAGAAATGACCATCGGTTCACTGGCGTTTCTGCCGTTTTTAAATCTGCCGAGACTTTCATCCACCCAAACATCGCCGCGTTTCAACAGCATATGGTCGGGATAACCGTCACGCATGAGCGAAGCCGCCTTTGTCAACGTCTGTACGGGAGCACTGGCCGAAAGTCCGTTATTACTGTCAGAGCCCTGCGAGCTGCTTACGTAGACGATGCGGGTATCCTGGCTGGTCGGGATCGTCGTCCAATTGCCGGACGCATCAGCCTTTCCCGAACTATTCGGAATAACGACGCTTCCCAGGACAATACCCAGCATGAGTACAAATACGGTTGCAGAGCGGCAAAGCGTTCTCGGAACATTCACTATTCGGAAAACCTCCTCACAAATTTGTACTTCGTTAGCTCCTTCTTGGCCTCCTTTCCAGTTAAATATATTGCAGGATAAGGCGAATAAACATGATGATGTGTTTGGAAAATGAAAGTATCTCTGACTCTTTGGCCACGATGGAGTTGAATTGGTATATTCGGCTCTGAATTCCGCCAAACTAGGCGATATTGAGGAAGGAGGGGACTTTCATGAATGACTATCATCTAAGCACGGTGACGCTGGGGATGGGCTGCTTTTGGAGTGCCGACGCTTTGTTCGGGCAACTAAGAGGTATCGTAAGAACCCGCGTCGGCTATGCCGAAGGAACACTGGATCTTCCGTCTAACCGGCAGCTTGGCAATCATACGTTCAAGGAAAGGAAAGCTTGCCACCGAGATGGCTCCCTTTAACCGGTTCTACCCTGCCGAGGATCGGCATCAGAAATACTATTTGAAGCGTTATCCTCATGCGATCAAGTGCTGAGCAGCCTTTATCCAACCCCGCAAGAGCTGACGAGTTCAACCTTGGCGGAAAGGCTGAACGGTGTGGCCAAAGGGTTTGTGTCCGCGTTTCACCCAGCTGAAAGTACCAAAAGCTGAATAACTTCATCGTCAGCTTGGAACCTCCCAGCCATTATTGGCGGAGCTTGCCACTTGGCTCATTACTCAAGGGATGGAAGTCATTCTCGTTAATCTTTGTTAGGAAGGATAGTCTCTCATTGGAGTGTGTTTTCAAACTGCACTTTTATTGACAACTCCAGATCAAAACCCGATTCACTCCATCCCTCTAAAGGTACGAGCATTGTAGGTGCGAGTCGGACTGCTTTCGTTACCTTCTCCCGCAGTTGATTAACTTTATCGATGGGAAAGAAAAATTCAATTCCCATTCATCTTCCTCCACCAGGAGCAGCGTTATTCTTCATGTTTTAAGTATCTACGTTAGAAACACTGGCTATATTGCACACTCTTATGAAATTTGTTGATTCAGTCGAGTGCCATGAAGGCATAGACACCAACAAAATTCAACACATAAAACGCAGTGTATATTTATACAGTCGGCTGAATAAAGCTAATTATGAAACAATAGTTACAACTTATTTTGAAACATTTCCAGCTATAGATGAAATATCACATCGGGCTTGTGAAACCTCTGTAAACATGTCCCAAAATAACGATAGACACGCGAACTTACGTTCGTATATAATGAAGAGGCGATGAGTGGCTAGCAAGGGCGGTCGGCTAGTCTCCCCGAGGGGAGGTGATGCCATGGAGACCAAAGACGCGATAACGCTGATGATCACGTTCGGCATGTTTATTCTCGCGCTGCTCTCTTATCTCAAAAAAAAATAGACCGCCCTCTCGCAAAGGTATGCGGTCTACTCTAATTCCCATATCTTCCTGAGCCTTCCGCCCTTAAAGCGGTGAGTCGCGCGAGGAGTCGGTTGCCGCCGGCTCCTTTTGCCCGATTGGGCTCATCTTTCTTTCACTATACCATATTACCCGCGGATTGGAATACGGCATACGCAGAATTTGGGCGATGCGCGCCATTATTTCTTCGGTTTAGCCGCATCCATCAGCGCCTGACCTTCCTTCTGAATGGCGGCGATGACGCCGTCGACGCTTCGTTCGCCTTTAACGGCGGCGGCAATCTCGCGGTCCTCCAGCTCGGAGAACAGCGTCGTGAATTTCGGGTCGTACCCTTCCAGCGAATAGGACTGGCCGAGCCCCGGCAGAATCTCGTACAGCTTCGGCAGCAGCGGGTTGCGGTCGTACTGCATATACGACTTGCGGGTCGGCAGCTCGCTTTCTTCCTGCAGTCCGGAACGCACCTTGGCTACATAATCGCCGAGCATGAAGCGAATCATCTCCCACGCCGTATCACTGTGCTCGGCGCCCGCCGGAATCGCCATGTAATTATAGACGCCCATATCTTCGGAGCGGTCGCCCGCCGAGCTCACCGGAGGCGTGACCATGCCGAGCTCGAACGGCATGCCCTGCATGGCGTTGTAGCCCCCGATCGTCATGGCCGATTTCCCCTTCTTGAACAGATCCGCCTCGTTCACGTCTTCCGGCCCGTACCGGACGTCGCCGTCTACCGTCTCGCCGGTGACCTGCTGCATGGCGAACGTCCCGTTCTTGTACAGCGCCACGACCGTCTCCACGACCTCCCGCCAGGACGCGGTATCCATCGTCACCTTGCCGGTTCGGAAATCGTAGGGACGCAGCCCGTCGCGGGTTGACAACGAGAAGAGCAAGTTGTTCGGCATGCTGCTGAACGGCTGATGGTACCCGACGACGCCTTCCTTGCCGCTGCCGGCCTTCCCGAATTGAGCGGCCAGCATGAAGACGTCCTTCATCGTCATCCCGTCCCGCGGCAAGGGCACGCCGTATTGGCGGAACAAGTCCGCGTTGTAGTAAAGCGCCGACGCTTGAAAGGTCGGCGAGACCGCGTACAGCCCGCCCCCGCCGTCGCGCTTCATCTTCTCGATCATCCCGGGGTAGAACTCGGCTTCCCTCAGCTTATCGCCGATCATGCGAGGCGATAAGTCCTCCAGCAATCCGCCGGCGGCCAGGCGCTCGTAATGAATGTCGTAACCGAGCAGCAGATCCGGCCGTTCCTCGCTCAGCTTGCGCGCGTACTGCTCGTCGGTCAGCGGGTGCTTATAGTCGGGCTCCATCTCCACCAGCGTCACCTTGACGTCGGGGAAAGCCGCCGACAGATAGTCCCCGTACGCGGCGGCATACGCGCTCTCGTTCGCAATCCCGATGACGACTTCCTTCGGGGCCGATCCCGCGCCGCCCGCGCCGTTCGCGCAGGCGGCGAGCAGCAGCCCGAAGAACGGCAGCAGCGGGAGCAGACGGAGATGGACGGCCCGAAGCTTGCGCGCAGGCTTCCTCATGGTGGTCATGGCGATCATATCGGTCATGGCGCTTGATCCCCTTTCCCGATGACCGCCAGCCGGGCGTCCAGCTCGCGCTGCAGATCGGCGAGGGCGTCGTCGACGGACTTGCCGTCCTTCAAAATCGCGTCCATGGCTTCGCCGCCCAGCTGGGCCAGCACCTGATTGGCTTGTACGAGCTGCGAGTCGGCGCTCACAGCCAGGCCGGACGCCGCCTTCGCGGGATCGACGTTCCCAGCGGCGTAGAATGCCTCCCATTCCTTGCGGAGCGCTTGGTCCATCGAGGAGGGAGCGGCCAGCACCTGCTGCCGCAGGAAGCTATTGGGATCCAGATGCTGCCGCCATGTCCCGCCGGTTACGAAGCGGAGCAGCTCCCACGCCGCGTCCGCCTGCGCCGACTTCGCGTTAATGGCATACACCGTCGACGTGCCGAGGTACGCTTCCTGGTTCGTCGCAGACGGGTCCAAGCGGATCGGAATCGTCCGCCAATTGAAATGCATGACCCCGCTTTGTTCATACTGCTTGAGATTGCCGTAGTAGTAGCTCTGGCCGAGCGTCATCGCGGCTTCCCCGAGCGCGAACGGATCCTGCTTGCCCATGTCCGCCATGGTGATTCCGCCCTTGCCGAATTGAACCGGCTTCGCCTGGTTCATCCAGCCCGTCCGGTAGCCGTCGGCGACGGTCGACCAGATGCGCTTCCACCCATCGGAATCCACGTTCGCCTGCAGCCTGCCGTCCCGGTCGGCGATCGTCTGCAAGCCGGAGGTCTGGCCGGCGAGAGCGACGGTCGCGAACGTATTCGACCGGTTCACCGCGGCCAGCCCGCTGACGCCGGTGCCCTGGAACCGCGCGGCCAGCAGCAGCAGCTCCTCCATGGACACGGGACCATCGGGAAGCGTCACGCCGCGGGAGGCAAACAGATCCTCGTTCACGTAGAGCGCCGTGGACGTCAGATCGTAGCTCAGGCCGTACAGCTGCCCGTTCCCGCCCGCCTGGCGCAGCAGCTCGACGAGCGGCGCGTGGAGCGCCGCCGTCTCCGATTTATCCGTCTTGACCAGGGCGTCCAGCGATTGCAGCCTTCCGTCGGCGGCCAGCTTGGCATAGACGTTATAGGGGACCTGCACGACATCGGGCTGCTCGGCGTCGAACCAAGCCTCGAATTTGACGGGGTCCCCGTACAGCGCGTCGGGCGATTCCGCGAGCGACAGCTTCACGGACGGATGCCGGATAATAAACGGTTTCTTGAACGTATATTGGAACGTGTTGTTCATGCCGAATTGCTGCACCTTCAGCTCGTATTCCTTCGCGGCCAGCGGATCCTTGCCGAGTGCCGCCGGCACGTCGGCATGCGGCTTCGGCTGCAGCAGCAGCTTCAGCTCGTCCCCGTACCGCCAGCCCGCCGCGAGCAATACGGGCAGGCACAGCAGCGCGGCCGCCGTCCGGAGCGGCGCGCGTCTTCGCGTCATCGTCGTCATGCGGATGCGTTCCCTCACTTTGTTCTCCAGATCCGAGGTGAACCCATTCTTGACGGGAGGCTTGCCGGCGAGGCGGCGCTCCCACTCGTGTGCCGGCTGCTTCATGTCCATTCTTCCTCCCCGGTCCAACGTGCTTCTTGGGCCAGCTTGCGGTTGACCGCCGCCCGGGCGCGGTGCAGCCTCGACTTCACCGTGCCCGGCGACACGCGAAGCATGTCCGCCATCTCGCTCATCGAGAGCCCGTAGCGGCTGCTCAGGAGGAGCACCTCCCGCAGCTTGCGCGGCAGCTCCATGACGGCCGCCCAGACCTCCTCGGCCATCAGCTTGTCCATGCTCTCCCGCTCCGCCGAAGGCGAAGTCTGCGCATGCGAGCGGATCGTATCGAGCAGCACGACCCGCCGTACCCAGGCCGACCGCAGCACGTCGCGCGCCGTGTTGCGGGTAATGGCCAGCAGCCAGGTCTTGACCGACGATTGCCCGCGGAATTCGTAAAGCTGCTGGAACACCTTCACGAATACGTCCTGGGCGATATCGTCCGCCATCTCCCGGGAATGCGTGATGAAATAAGCGAAATGCCAGACGTCCTTGCCGTACGCGGCCATCAGCTCGCCTAGAACCGCGTGACGGTCCAAGCCGTCCGTGACATGCTTCAAATAATCGAAATGCAAGCGATTCACCTCGGAAAGTAGACGAAGCAAATGGAAAATGGTTCCGTTGTTTCGTGGATTTATGAGATTGATTTATTATAAGAGACGGTTTGCGTTTCAGGGAGGCCCGTTCGTCGCCGCGAAACGGACTTGACAGCCGGCTTGGGGCGCTGCCCGCCGCAGCGCCGCCGGCAGGCAGCGAAAAAAGCCTTGAGAGACGGCGGTCCGACCGCCGTCTCTCAAGGCTTGATGTCCCGGCCGCGACCGCGCGGCGCCGGGCGGCGGCCCGGCGGCGGCTCGCCGCGCCGCGTGCTCAGCGCTCCGCCGGCGCCCGGTTGTACCCTGCCGGCTCGTAGGGCCGCAGCTCGCCGAGCCACTTCCGCTCCAGCCGCTTCAGCGCGTCCCGGTACGCCTGGACGGCGCCGCGGCCGAGCACGGACTTTCCCGCCTGCGCTTCCTCGCCGCCCTGCTCCGCGCCCCCGTCATGCGCCAGCCGCTCCACGATCTCGAAGCGGAAACCTGCGCCGGCCTGCGCTTTATACGCCCGCTGCAGCGCGGAGTTGGGATGGCTGCCCGCGTCGAGCATGAATTTCTCCCGCCTCCAGGCGGAATCCAGCGTCGGCGAGGACGCGACGTAGCGTTTGCCGTCGCGTTCATTGACGATCTGGAACACGCCCATCGCGCGCCCCTTGACGCCGAACTCGTTTTGCAAATCTTTGCGTCTGTTCATGGTCTTCCTTCCCGCAGTCCCTTCTTCATGACCTTGCTTATACGCCAAGCCGATAAGCGTCCGAATCGCCCTCGCGGACCAGGAAGCCGTAATCGACGAGCAGCAGCCGAAGCGTGGCGAACTCCTCCGGCATCAGCCGCGCGAGCAGTTCGTCTACTTCCGCTTCCCGATACCGGCGGCCCTTCCGGAAGCTGGTCGCGATGTGGCGCAGCAGCGCGGTCCGGCGCTTCGCCTTGCGCGGCAGCCCGGTGAGCGGCCCGTCCAGACCCTGCGGCAAATACTTGTCCAGCAGCGCCTTGTATTCCTCCGGCGGCAGCGCGAAGCGCTCGTCCGGCAGCGGCGCGGTCCGCCGCGCGGGAACGGCCTTCGCACCCGGCCCGGCGCTCTCGTCGAGCAGCTCCATGATCGCGAGGAACAGCTTCGCCTGCTTGGCCCGCTCCTTCAGCGCGAAGCGGTGATTGCGGATCGTCGACGCGCTGCCGGCGCCCGCGAGCCCGACGATCTCCGCGTCCGGCTTGCCGGAGGCGAACGCGCCGATCAACAGCTTCTGCAGCTCGGTCAGGCCCGTCGACTTCTTGTCCAGTCCGAGCAGGAACTGCAGCATCGAGCCGTGCGCCGCCGCGACATGCGCCGCGATCGCCTTGCGCGCCTCCATCATGCGGTCCCCGGCCGGGTACACGATGCCTTCCTCGTACCGTTGCCCGCAGACGAGGCAGCAGTAGCTGTCCGATTCGCCATGGAACATATAGCCTCGCTTCAGCTCCGGCAGCGAAGCTTCGTACAGCGCTTCCGATACGTCCATCTCGCCCATCTCCCCGCTACTTGTAATCGTTGTCTCGATCATAGCCCATGCGCCGCCGGCTGGCAACCGTTCTAACGCCGTCGGCGCTCTTCGCCCGCGCCGTCCGCCCCGCGCCGCCGGCCGCGGCCCGCCTATAACAAGAATGACGATGATCCAGCCCTCAAGCCGCGTCCGGCTTGAATCCTCGATCATCGTCATTCTTGGGATGCGCGATTCTCCGTTTGTCGGGCTTCACCCGCGTCACCGGCTTCACGCCGTTCCAACTGCCGCGCAGCGTTCTCGGGTCCTGCCCGCCCTGCCGCATCTTCTTCTCCAGGCGCTTGCGCGCCTCGCTCTTCGCCATCGTCCTGCACGCTCCCGTCGTCGGATTCCGGCCGCAGCCTTCGCGGCCTGCTACCAGTGTACGCCATGAAGCGCGTACCGATCAAGCGGCGTCCGCCCGGAAGCCGCGAAGGACGGGACCGATCGCCCGTCCCGCCCGCTTCCGCCGACACGCTTGCATCGGCCCGCACCAGGCGGCTGCTCCGGCCGGGCCCACGAGGCCAGGGTCCGCCTCCGCTTTAACCCGCCTCGCGCCGGTCGGCCGGCAGCAGCATCGCCAGCAGCCCGATCAAGGGCAGGACGCTGGAGTAAGTCATCACCCGGGTAAGCCCCCACGCCTCCGCCAGGTTGCCTAGGACGATCGCGCCGAGCGCCCCCATCCCGAACGCCAGCCCCGTGATGAGCCCCGACGCCATGCCGACGTTGTTCGGAATGAGCTCCTGCGCGTACACGACGCTGACCGAGAAGCCGGACATGAGGATGAAGCCGAGCAGGAGGCTGATCGGGTAGATCCAGCCGAGCGGGACATGCGGCAGCAGCAGCGCGAAGGGCGCCGCGCCGCCGATCGAGAACACGATCATCCGCTTGCGGCCGAACCGGTCGGCCAGCACGCCGCCGAAGAACGTGCCGAGCACGCCCGCGGCCATGAACAGGAAGATCGGCACCTGCGCCGCCCGGACGGACAGGCCGTATTTCTCCTCGGCGAAGAAATTGTAGAAGCTCGAGATCCCGCTGACGTACCACGAACGCGCGAAGACGAGCAGCACCAGAATTGTCATGGCGAATGCGATGACGGAGCGCCCCTTGGCGGCGGCCCCGGCGGCCCCGGCGGTCCCGGCCGCCGCGGTTCCCGTCCCTTTCGCCTTCTTGACGGGCTTGCCGTGCCGCTCCAGCTGCGTCCTGTACCACGGCACGACGCGGAGCAAAATCGCGATCGCGGCCGCGGCGAGCAGCGTCCCCCATACCGCGCCGGGCTGGCCGAGCGGCAGGAAGATGAAGATCGTCATGAGCGGCGCGAGCGAACTGCCGGCATTGCCGCCGACCTGATAGATCGACTGCGCGAGTCCGCGCCGGCCGCCCGCGGCGAAGTACACGACCCGCGAGCCCTCCGGGTGGAACACCGCGGAGCCGAGGCCGATGAAGACGACCGCCAGCAGCACGTAATAGAAGCCGGGGGCGTACGCGAGGCCCGCCATGCCTGCGAGGCTCAGCGCCATGCCGACCGGAAGCATCCACGGCATCGGCCGCTTGTCCGAAAAGTAGCCGACGACCGGCTGCATGACGGAGGACGTCATATTGAGCGTAAACGCGATCCAGCCCATCTGCCCGTACGTCAGATGAAGCGAATCCTGGAACACCGGGAACAGCGCGCTTACGACCGCCTGCATCGTGTCGTTCAGCAAGTGCACGGCGCTGATCGCGAAGAGCACGGCATAGACCGTGCCCGTCCGCAGCACGGCGCCCCGCGCGGAAGCTGTCGTCATTGTGCCTACCACCTTTATCTCATCCGATATCGAAACGTTCATTTGCTACCATAGCACAGCGTCACAGGGGTGACAATTGGCCGAGAGGAAGATTTTGGCGTCCTAAACGCCTCCGCAATCGGCCGCGCGCCCCCGCATGCGCGTCAAGCTCTCTTTTAGCCGGGCCACGGCTTCGCTCCGCCATTCCCATGCCTCGCCGCCGAACAAAATGGAAGCGCGCACATTGACACGCTACTAGTCCCGGTTTATGCTTGAATCAGCTTAATTTGTCAAATAAAGTATGCCGTTTATTTTACGACGAGGGGAGAACCTTCCAGTCTATGGCTTACCCGACGACTACCAAACGCCGCCGCCTTTCTCTGGCCCGGGCCGCCGCCTTCTGCGCGGCGCTGTCGCTGCTGGCAGGCTGTTCGCTGCTGCCGAGCGAAGAAGAACCGCTCGATCCCCCCGCGCTGACGAGCAAGGCGGAAGCACACGTCACGGAACCCGTCACCCGCGGCAACCTGGAGCTGTACCTGTCCTCGACGGCCACGGCCGTATCGGAGGAGAACCGGACCGTCTCGTTCGCGGAATCCGGCGGAATCCTGAAGAAGCTGTACGTCGCCGAAGGCGATACCGTCAAAGCGGGCGCGCCGATCGCGGAGCTCGATACCGGCGATCTGCCGATGCGGCTGAAGCTGCAGGAACTGACCGTCGAGCAGCGCACCATCCGCTATCAGGACGCCGTCAAGCAGCAGGCGGGCGAGGATGCGGTCTCGCTGGCGAAGATCGACCTCGAGGCGGAGCAGCTGCAGCTGAACGCCCTGAAGGAGCAGTACCGCAAAGCCATGCTGTTCGCGCCTGCGGACGGGCGGGTCACGTACTTGAACGACATGAAGCCGGGCGAGGCGGTCGAGGCCAACGTCGCGATGGCGGTCATCTCCGACCCCGGCAAGGTCCACTTCGTCTACGAAGCTACCGACGCCGCGAAGCTCCGGGCGGTGCAGAAGGGGAGGGCCGTCTCCCTCACGCTGGACAAGAAGGCGTACGAGGGCACCGTCGTGCAGACGCCGGCGACCGCGCCGAAGAGCAGCGACGACGAAGTAAACCGCCGCAATGCCAGGTCACTCGTCATCACCTTGAAGAATCCCGGCACGCCGATTCAGATCGGCGCCTACGCCGATTTCAAGCTGTTCATCGAGAAGCGGGAGAACGTCCTCATCATCCCGCGCGATGCGCTGAAATCGATGTTCGGCCGTGATTACGTCGAGACGATCGAGAACAGCCGGGTCAAGGAAGTCGACATCGAGACCGGGCTCAAGACGAGCGATCAGGTCGAGGTCGTCAAAGGGCTGGAAGCCGGCCAAGGCGTCGTCATCGACTAGCAGCCGCGCCCGCACTGGGACAAGCGTACGCCCCTCGCGCCACCGCATCGGCTCCCTGCGCGAGACACACGCGCTCCTCAAAGTCATCCAATGGGTACCGTTCATGAAGAAAGCGCCCCGGCGGGCGGCATACGCAAGTATGCGGTCCGCGCCGGAGGCGCTTTTTTTCGTTCCGTTTATTCGGCGATGCCCTGCAGCGTGAAGCGGAACGCGTACGTCCGGTTCGCGTGCAGCACGAACTCCGGATGCGTCTTCGCGCCCCAGCTGTCGTCGCCGCCGACGCCGGATTGCTTATGGTTGATGCGGACGACCGTCTTGCCGCTGGCCGGCAGCTTGTAGACATGGTCGTGCGCCTCCAGCTCCTGCGGTGTGTACGGCAGCGCGTTCAGCTCGAACTGCGGCTCGCCTGCGATCCGGAGCGCCGCTCCGCGGCCGTTTGCGATCTCGGCGCTGCGGACGCCGACCTTGTTGCCGCATTCCTGCGGGCGCAGGTACGGCACGAACTGCTCCGCGACGGTGCCGGCGTATCGTCCGAGCTTGGCGCCGTGCTGGCGGTCCCAGTACGATTCGTGCGGCCCTTTTCCGTACCAGGCCAATTGATCGAACGAGCCGTCCATCGTCAGCATCAGGCCGATTTCCGGAATTTCCGGCAAGCCTTCGCCCGGCTCGAGCTGCAGGCCGACCTCAATCGCGCCGTCGCTGCGGATCTGGTACGTCACATCGCAGCGGGATTCTACCGTCGTCGGCAGCGTGAAGGCCGCGCGCACGAGGACGCGGTCCGGCCGCGCATCCCAGACGAGCTTGCGAAGCGCACGTTCCTCGCCGGCGGAGCGCCAGGTCTCGCTGCGCTCGTGCTGCTTGCTGCCGCGGTCGTTATCCGTGTACGCGCGCCAGAAGTTCGGCGCCAGCGCGCCGCGGATCAGCTCCGTGCCGTTCGCGATGTACGAGACGAGGCCGCCGTGGGCGAGATCGACAGCGGCGGAGAAGCCTTCGCCGCGCACGACGAGCCGGCCGCCTTCCTCGGCGGCACCCAGCGTTCCCGAACCGATGTCCGCGCGTCCGACGGACACCGCGCCGCCCGGCGCTTCCGGCAGCACGAACTGACCGAACGCAACCTCATGGCCGGCATCCGCCCATGGCGAATCCGCTCGGGTGTGCAGGCTCACGGTCAGTACGGCTTCGCCTGCCGTACCGGTCCGCTCCGGAAGCGGAATTACGACTTCAACCGATTCGCCCGGCGCCGCCGCGGCGTCCAGGCTGCCGCTCGCCGCCTCGATGCCGTCGAACGCGACGGACCAGCGCAGCGCGAACGCGCTCAGGTCGGTGAAGAGGAATTTGTTCCGCAGCGCGACGACGCCGCGGCTCAGATCGATGGCGGTCACGTCCGCGTTTTGGTAGCAGCGCTTCGCTTCCAGCAGCTTCGGCGACGGCGTGCGGTCCGCGAAGATCAAGCCGTTGCCGCAGAAATTGCCGTCATGCGGCTGCTCGCCGAAATCGCCGCCATACGCGAGGTAGGCGACGCCGTCCGCGTTCGTCGTCTGAATCGCCTGATCGATCCAATCCCAGATGAAGCCGCCCTGCAAGAGCGGATACGTGTCGAACAGCTCGGTGTACAGATGCAGCCCGCCGCACGAATTGCCCATGGCGTGGCTGTACTCGCACAGAATGAACGGCTTCGGCGAATTCGGATGCGCGCCGTATTCCGCCACTTTTGCCGGCAGGGTATACATCTGGCTCTCCACGTCGGTCGCCGCATCGGACGGCCGCCACTGCGTGACGCCCTCGTAATGGACGATCCGCGACGGATCCGCCTCGCGCAAGAAATCGTGCATGCGGATGAAATTATCGCCGCCGAACGATTCGTTGCCGAGCGACCAGATGAGGATGGACGGGTGGTTCTTGTCGCGCTGCATCATGGAGTTGGCGCGGTCGAGCACATTGGCCGTCCAGGCCGGGTCGCTGCCAGGCACGAAATTCGGCTTCAGCACCGGGGAGTTGTATTCCCAGCTGCCGTGCGTTTCCAGGTTCGTCTCGTCGATGACGTACAGACCGTACTCGTCGCACAGTTCGTACCAGAGCGGGCTGTTCGGGTAATGCGACGTCCGCACCGCGTTGACGTTATGCGTCTTCATCAGCTTGACGTCCGTCAGCATGTCTTCGTAGCCGAGCGCCCGGCCGGTCCGGCTGGAGAACTCGTGGCGGTTGACGCCTTTGAAGACGATGCGCTTGCCGTTGATCAGCATCAGCTTATCCTTGATCTCGAACTTGCGGAAGCCGATCCGGCTGCTCACCGTCTCGAGCAGGCGGCCCTCCGCGTCCTTCAGGGCGAGCACGAGCGTGTACAGGTTCGGGTGCTCGGCGCTCCATTTCAGCGGGTTCGCGACGTTCACCGACGCTTCGATCTCCAGCTCCTCGCTGTCCTTGCCCATCGCGGCGTACACCGTCACCGGCTGCGGCAGCACCGCTTGGCGGTTCCGGTCGTACAGCTGCGCCTCGAAGGTTACCGTGCCGAGCTCCTGCGCGAAATAATTCAGCATCGTCGCGCGCAGCTTCAACTCCGCGTCGCGGTAGTCGCCGTCGAGCTCCGTAACCGCGAAGAAATCATAGATGTGCGCTTTCGGCACCGTATACAGGTATACGTCGCGGAAAATGCCGCTCAGCCGCCAGAAATCCTGGTCCTCCAGCCAGCTCGCATCGCACCAGCGGTACACTTCGACGGCCAGCTTGTTCGCGCCCGGACGCAGGTACGGCGTCAGGTCGAATTCGGCCGGCGTGAACGTATCCTCGCTGTAGCCGACGAGGTCGCCGTTCACCCAGACGTAGAAGGCGGACTCCACGCCCTGGAAGCTGATGAACACCGGCTGTCCGTCCCATTCGGCCGGCACCTCGAACGTGCGCGTATACGACCCGACAGGATTGTACTTGGTCGGCGCGAACGGCTGCACGAGCGCCTCCGACGCTTCCCACGGATAGCGGATGTTCGTGTATTGCGGATAATCGTAGCCCTGCAGCTGCCAATGGCCCGGCACCTGAATATCGGCCCAGTCCGAATGGTCGTAGCCGTCGGCGTAGAAGTCGGCGATGCGCGATGCCGGATTCTCGGCGAAGGCGAATTTCCACGTGCCGTTCAAGGACAAGCGGCTGCGCGACGCGGAGCGGTCGCCCTGCAGCGCCTCTTCGACGGAGGCGAACGGGATCAGCGTCGCATGCGCCTTCATCCGGTTCAGCTCGAAAATGTCCGGGTTGTTGTTCCACTCGGGATAGCCGTTGGCCGGCGGGGTATACGTGAATTTCGACTTCATGAAGCACCTCTTTACGTGTAGGAATAAGCCTTCTCCCCCCTACTCTATAGGAGGGCCGTCAGCCCGTAAATATAAAATTAACGCGGCCGGATAGCTAAAAATGGCGCCCGCCCCGAACGCGAAAAAGCGGCCTGACGAGGGAATAATCCCCCGCCGGCCGCCGGATTCGCGGATGGGTGACGCCCGCCCGGACGCAAGCTGCGTGCCGCCGGTGGCGCCGCGCGCTTATTCGAATCTAAGCGCCTCGATCGGCCGCAGGCTGGACGCCTTGTTCGCCGGAAAGAGGCCGAACACGACGCCGATGAATACCGAGAAGCCGAACGCGAGGCCCATGATCGGGACGGACACGACGACGGTCATGCTCGCGAACTTCTCCAGCAGCTCCGCTGTCCCGAGCCCGATGCCGATGCCGAGCAGGCCGCCGAGGCCGCTCAGCGCGATCGATTCGATCAGGAACTGGATCATGATGTCGCGCTTCTTCGCGCCGATCGCCTTGCGGATGCCGATCTCCCGCGTCCGCTCCGTGACGGACACCAGCATGATGTTCATGATGCCGATGCCGCCGACGAGCAGCGAGATCGCCGCGACGCCGCCGAGCGCGAGCGACAGCGTATCCGAGATGCTGCCGAACGAGTCGAGCAGATCCTGCTGGTTGAACACGCGGTAGCTGTTCGTGTCGCCGCGGAACTTCTTGCCGAGCGCGGCTTCGAGCTCCGCCATGACGGCGTCCATCTTCTTGGCGTCCGCCACCTGCACGTTGATCGACTTGACCCCCTTGGACTTGAACAGCCGCTCGGAGGTCGTGATCGGGATGATGACGATCTCGTCGTTGGAGCCGGTTAGCGAGCTGCCCTTCTCCGCCAGCACGCCGACGACCTTGTAGCGCACGCCGTTGATCAGGAACGACTGGCCGACGGCGTCGGTCGTGCCGAACAGGTCGGCCGCCGTCGTGGAGCCGAGCACCGCGATCTTCTGATAGTAGTCGAGGTCGATCTGCGCGACGAACCGGCCCTGCGCCAGGCTGTAATCCTTGACGTCCATATAGTCGGCCGTCGTCCCGACGACGCTGACGCTCGTGCTGCTGCTGCCGTTCTTCACGGTCGCGTTCTGCTGGTTGTACGGTGCGGCGTACTCAATGTCGGGCGTGTTCGTGATGTCCTCCGCTTCCTTGTAATCGAGCGTCGTCTTCGAGCCGCGCCCGGTGATGCTGACGGTCAGCAGATTCGTGCCGAGGCTCTGCACCTGGTCGGTGACCTGCTTCGTCGTGCCCTGCCCGACGCCGACGAGCGCGATGACCGCGGCCACGCCGATGATGATGCCGAGCATGGTGAGCAGGGAACGCATTTTGTTCGCCAGGATGCTTTTACCCGCCATTTTGAAGGCTTGCCCAATATTCACGACTGTCACCGCCTTCTTCGCTGATTTGGCCGTCTTGGATGCGAACGACACGTCTGGCCTGCTTGGATATGGCGATGTCGTGCGTGATCAGGACGATGGTATGCCCCTGCCGGTTCAATTCCTGCATGAGGCCCATGACCTCGGCGCCCGTGCGCGTGTCGAGCGCGCCCGTCGGTTCGTCCGCCAGCAGGATCGGCGGATTGCCCGCCAGCGCCCGCGCGATGGCGACGCGCTGCTGCTGGCCGCCTGAGAGCTCGCTCGGCTTATGCTTGACGCGGCTCTCGAGGCCGACCTTGGCGAGCGCCTCGATCGCCTGCTCGCGGCGCTGCTTGGCCGGCACGCCGCGGTAGATGAGCGGCAGCTCGACGTTCTCGAGCGCCGACAGCTTGCTGAGCAGGTTGAAGCCCTGGAATATAAAGCCGATCTTCCGGTTGCGGATCTCGGCCAGCCGGCCTTCGCGCAGCCGGCTCACTTCCTCGCCGTCCAGCCAATACTTGCCCGAGCTCGGCGCGTCGAGGCAGCCGATCACGTTCATCAACGTTGATTTCCCGGATCCGGAAGGACCGATGATGGCCAGGAAATCGCCGTGCTCGACGCGCAGCGAAATCCCGTTCAGCGCGTGGACGGTTTCGCCGCCCATCTTGTACAGCTTCGACAGCGTCTCGATCCGGATGAGCGGTGCGCGTGCCGCTTCCATCAGCGCGTCCCTCCGCCCGCGCCGGCGGCGCCGCCTCCGCCTGATGCGCGCGTGGAGGTGCGTCCACCGCCGCCGGGGAAACCGCCGCCCGCGAAGCCGCCTCCGCCGCCGAAGCCGCCGCCTCCGATGGCCGCGCCTCCGAAGCCGCCGAAGCCGCCTCCGCCGGGGCCGCTTGCCCGCTGCTGGCTCGAAGAGGAAGACGCGGCGACCGTCGGCAGAATGACGCGGTCGCCTTCCGCGAGACCGGTGAGCACTTCGATGTAGTCTTCGTTATGGATGCCGACGGTGATGATCCTCGGCGTGCCGGTGCCGAAGCGGCCGTTCGCGCCGCTGGCGCCGCTGCGGTTAATGCCCGCGCGGCCGTATCCGCCGCCGGCGCCGAAGCCTCCGCCGGAGCCGCCTTGCCCCCGGCCGCCGTAGCCGCCCGCTGCGCCTTGGCCGCTCGCCGCACCTTGGCCGCCCTCTGCGCCTTGGCCACCCGCTGCGCCTTGGCCGCTCGCTGCGCCTTGGCCGCCTGCCGCGCCCGTGCCATCCGTACCGGTGCCGGTTGACGGCACGAATACCATGTACCGGCCGCCCAGCGACTGCACCGCGTCGATCGGCAGCATCAGCGCGTTATCCTTCTTCTCGACCTCGATGCTCGCTTCGGCCGACATGCCGCTCTTCAGGCCGTCCGCCTTATCCAGCGCGACCGTCACGTCGAACGACGCGACGCCGTTGCTCGACGTGCCTTCGTCGGCGATTTTGACGACCTTGCCCGTATACGTCTTGTCGGACAGCGCCTCGACGGAGATCCTCGCGGTCTGGCCTTTCTTGACCTTCGCGATGTCGAGCTCGTCGATGCCGACGACCATCTCCAGCTTCGCGTAATTGGCTATATCCATCAGCTCCGCGGACGGATTAAGCGAGTCGCCCTCCGCCACGTTCAGCGTCGTCACCGTGCCGTCGATCGGCGCCGTGATCGTGCTGCCCGCTTCCGCATCCTGCAGCTCCGCGATGTTTTCGCGCGTCTGGTCGATTTGCAGCTGCATTTTCTTCAAATTCAGCTTGATGCTATCGATGCTGGCGTCGTCCGCCGCCGTCTTCAGCTTGTTCTGCGCGTCCGACAGATCGAGCAGCTGGCTCTCCAGATTCAGCTGTTCCGACTTGATCTTGTCGCTGTTGTCCTCGCCTTCGACCGTCAGGAGAACATCGCCCTTCTTCACGACCGAGCCTTCCGCCACTTGGACCTTGCCGACGGTGCCCTGCCCGGTCGCTTTGACCGTCGCTTTGTCGACCGGCGCCAGGCTTCCCGTGCCGCTGACGCTGACTTCGATCGTCCCTTTCGTGACGCGCGCCGTCTGGACGGCCGGTGCCGGGGTCTCCGCCTTCGTGTCGCGCTTCATATAATAGAAGACGCCCGCGGCGACGATCAGCGCGCCGATGCCAAGCAGCCACCATTTTCTCATTGTCCGTTACCTGCCTTTCCCGCGTTGCCCCTGTCAGCCGGATTGAATTGAAGCCGGATGTACGCCGCCGTCTTGCTGTCGGCGCCCAGCCAAACCATCAGCACGTCGCCGGCTTTAAGATCGGTCGCCTTCATCGCGTCGGTCGTCATGCCGTTCTGCCCGCGGCCGAACTTCACGATCCGGGTATCGGCGTTCACGGGAACGGTCGTCTGCGCGTCCTCGAACTTCATCGCGTTCATGAACCCGCCTCCGCCGAACCGTCCGCCGCCAGCGCGGCCCTGGCCTTGACCGCCGGCCTGGCCGCCGCTTTGGCCTTGGCTGCCGCCGGCCTGGCCGCCGCTTTGGCCGTCGCCCGCCGCCGCGTCTTGGCCGTCCCCGGCTTGGCCGCCCGCCGTTTGGCCTTGACCTGGCGCGCCGTCGCCGTTCGTCCGGCCGCCGCCCTGCCAATTGGGCCGCTGGCCGCCTTGGCCTTGCGCGCCGCCGCCGCCCTGCGGACGCTGGCCGCCCCGGCCGCCGAACGACGGCATGTCTGCCGGCGGCGTCGCCGATTTCTGCACGACGATCGCGTCCGCCGACACGCTGACCACTTTCGCGAAATAATCCGCCGTCCGGTCCGGCTGCTGCGCTTCGTCCGCGCCGCCTTCCTCGCCGCTTTCCTCGCCTTGCGCCGCGGCTTGTCCCGCGCTCGCCCCGTTCGCGGCTTGCCCGGCACCTCCGGATTGCGAGTCGTCCTTGGCCCCGCATCCCGACAGCATGACCGAGATCAGCATCGCGGCCGCCATTAATTTCAGGCTTGAGCGTTCCATGGGGCTCCACCTCTTTCCCTGTATCGTCTATCGCCATTCACATTAGCAAAGCTACATGAAATCCATGTGAAGAGCGCGATTGCGGCCGGACGGCTCGCGGCATGACGGCACGCAAAAAAAACCGGCCGGGAACTGTCGTTCCCTGCCGGTCTCGCTCGCTGCGGAGTCCGCGTCTTACACGATCGTATATTCGGGATGTACCTTGTCGAAATGCGGGTTCTCGCCGCATACCATCAACCCCATGCCCCAGTCGAAATGCTCCTTGGTCGTCGGGAAATCCGTCGCGCTGCGGTATTGGAACAGCACGTTGCGGCGATTGCGCTCGCTGCGGTTCTGCGGGGAGCCGTGAATTGTCAAGTAGTTGAAGAACAGCACGTCGCCCGCTTCCGCGATGCATGGCAAGCCTTCGGACACCGGATATTCCTTCGCATTCAGGTAATGACGGCCGACATGCGCCAGCGGCCCTTGCTTGTGCGAGCCCGGAATGACGTGGAGGCAGCCGTTCTCGATGTTCGCGTCATCCAGGTGCACGCTCGCGGCGAGCATCGTGTGCTTCTCATGCGGGAAGTACGGGTAGTCCTGGTGCATCGGGAACGCGGCGCCGTTCTCCGGCGGCTTCACGAGCATCTTAGAGTGATGCAGCTGTACGTTCGGCCCGATCAGCTGCGACAGCACGGCCGTCATGTTCGGGTGCACCAGCGCGCGCAAGAACGCCGCGTCATGGTAGTGCACGTCGTGGAAACCTTTCAGCACGAGCTTCTTCAGCTCTTCCGGCGGGAGAAAATCGCCCTGCCACTGCGCGTTGTGGTCGCGGTTCGCCTTCGCGGCGCGATCGATGATGCTGCCGACGGCGGTGCGCATCTCTTCGACTTCCTGCGGATTGAATACGCCCTTGACGAGCAGATAACCCTCTTCATTGTAAAAATCGACGTCTTGTGGTTTAATCATCCTCGTAGCCTCCTCATATCGAAATCGCTTTCCTATGGCTTTATTGTAGCGAATTCAAGGCTTTTTGATCTTTAGCGGGAGAGGCCACGTTTTTGTCGTTTGAGGACAACTTTAGGCGAAAGGAAGCGCTCTTGCGATGTACCTATGGAACGAAACCGACAGCTGGCTCAACCAGTTCGCCTTGCGGCTGCGCACGGACGATGCCGTGTTCACCGTCCATTACTGGGGCGTGAGCGAGCATCTCATGTCCAACTTCCTGCACAAGCATTCGTTCTTCGAGATCTGCTACGTGCTCGGCGGCCAAGGCACCTACCTCGACGACGGCACGCTGTATCCGCTGACCAAAGGGACGCTGTTTTGCTCCCGGCCGGGCATCACGCACTACATCGAATGCGAGCCGGAGCTCGCGATCCTGTATGTCGCCTTCGAGCTGGAGGAGAGCGAAAGCTCGGAATCGGCGCGGGCGGCGTTCCAGGCGCTCGCCGCGGCGGAGACGGTCGTCGTCCCGGATGGCGACGAGCTGGCCGCCGCCCAGCTGTGGCGCGCCCTGCTGCGCCGTTCCGGCGAAGCCGCGTCGCTGCCGGAATCGGTGCTGACGCCGCTCGCCGCTTCGCTGCTGCAGTCGCTGCCCTCCGTCTTCGTGAGGCCGGCGCAGCCGGAGCGGACCGCGCCGCGCCGCAGCGCCTCCGTCCTGCTGAAGCAGGCGAAGCTGTTCATCACCGACAACCTGGGCGACGAAGAGCTCTCGCTCGAGAAGGTCGCGGCGCAGGTCAGCATCTCGCCCCGGCACCTGTCGCGGCTGTTCGCCTCCGGCGTGCACGAATCGTACACGCTGTACGTGCGCAAGCAGCGGATCCGCCGGGCGGCCGAGCTGCTGCGGTACACCGACCGCTCGATCAAGGAGATCGCGGAAGCGACGGGCTTCGGCTCCGTGCATTACTTCACCCGGACGTTCAGCGACCTGATGAAGGTGCCGCCGGGCCGATTCCGCGAGGATGCGCGGCTGCATGATTAAGCTGCGAAGCCCGCGGTTAGACACGCCTAAGAACGCCGTTTCCCGCCTCCGTCTCCCGCGCTGGGCGCCTGCCATCCCCCGGCTTCGGCAGACGCACAAAAAAAGCGTGCCGAATCGTTGCCGATTTGCACGCTTGTTGAACATTATTCGTAAAAGTCCGGGGCTATGGATCAAAAGAAGCTGAACAGCAGCAGCGAGTAGATGACCAGCATCTTGCCCCACCGTTTCTTCATGAACTCCTTGCCGCGGTGGATGCGCGACTTGACCGTGTTGACGGGAATGTTGTTCGCCCGGCCGATGTCCTCCATGGACATCTCCAGCACGTAGCGCTGGTACACGACGGTCTTGTACTTCTCGGGAAGCTTCTCGATCATCCCGGCCATCGTGGAGGCGAGCTCGCGCTCGATCACTTGGCCTTCCGGCGTCAGGGACGCATGCGGAATGACGTCGTGCAGGGACAACTGCTGGTCGGAATGGGCCGTTACGGGCTGGTCCAGCGGGAGGGGCGGTGTTTTGCGGCGGCGCAGCAAATCCAGGCATACGTTCTTGCCGATGTGGAAGATCCACGTGGAAAACCGTTTGTTCTCGTCGAAGCGGTTCAGGTTCAGATACACCTTCAGGAAGGTTTCCTGGACGACGTCCTCGCATTCCGTCTTGCTGCGCAGGATGCGGTGCGCCATGTGAAACAGCTTATCCTTGTAGAGCTCGACCAGTTTATTGAAGGCCGTCTCGTCGCCTTGCCTCGACAACATCACTAACTGTGCCTCGTTCACCGCGATTCTCCTTTGCCACCCGTCATCCATCTCCTTTTATTATACCTGATATCGGGCGAAAAAAGAAACGCAACTCGGGCGGAGAGGCGTTTTTGCTTCCGGCTCCGGCACGCTGGCGTGTCCCGGTTGACAGCCGGTGCGTCCGCGGCCGCTGGCGATCGCGCCTAAAGCCATTCGCCGGCAAGCAGCCCGGCACGGCAAAGAGGCAGCCGGTCTCCCGGCTGCCTCTTGCCTCCCTCGCGGCGCTTCCGCTGCCGCGACTCGACGCTTCGCTGCTCTTCGTTACGCTTCGAGCCTCGTTATCCCCCAGCCTCTTACTCCAGCTCGTCCAGCCGGACTGCCCGGCCCGTGCGGGCCGACCGATTGGACGCCTCCATCAGCCGGGTCAGATCGAGCGCCAGCTCGAGATTGCGCGCGCCCGCTTCGAGCCCGCTCCCGCCGATCCGTGCCGTCCACTGCTCGAAATCGGACGGCAGCGCCTCCGGCAGCGGCCACTCGGCGACCGGATTGTCGCCGTTCGCCAAGCTGGCGACGATCAGCTTGCGGGTGTGAAGCGAATAGCTCAGGCTCCCCTCGGTGCCGTGTGCTTCCAGCGTAAACGGCGACAGCGGATTGACGAAGCCGGCTTCCACGATGCCGATCGCTCCGTCCGCATAGCGCAGCATGACCGCCGCGTTGTCCTCCGCTTCCCGGCCGGTCACGTAGCCGTAGCTGGAGGAGACGCTCTCCGGCATGCCGAGCAGCAGGCGCGCGAGCACCATCGGATGGCAGCCGAGATCGATCATCGCCCCGCCCGCGCTTTCGGTCAGGCGGTAGAAATGCTCCGGCAGCCCGTCCGCCGACAAGGCGCCTTTATGGGCCAGCCGCGCGCGCACCTGCGTCAGCCTGCCGAGCAGCCCTTGCCGGACGACCTCCTGCGCCGCCTGCGCGAAGGAGGTATTCAACCGAGGCAGCGAGACCGTCAGCTGAACGCCGGACGCGTGAACGTCCGCCAGCAGCTCGCGGCATTCCCGGACGGTCGGCGCCAGCACCTTCTCCGTGAAAATATGCTTGCCCGCCCGGGCCGCGGCCCCGATGACGGCGCGGTGCATCGCCGTCGGCGCCGTTACGATGACGGCGTCGATATCCGGCCGCGCCAGCAGCTCGTCCAGCTCGGCGTAATACGGGACGCCGCGCGCCTCCGCCTCCGTCCGGCCGCGCGCCGGATTCTCGTCCCATACCGCCGCGACCTCCGTATCCGGATGCCGCTCCGCCTGCAGCGCGTAATCCTTGGCATGGACATGCCAGAAGCTCAATATCGCGATCCTAAGCATCGGACTCGTTCCTTTCCATCCTGCCGTCCGCTCAGTCGAAATACACCGCGCGTCCGGTCCGGTTCGATTCGTAAACGGCTTCGATGATCTCCGACACGACGCACGCCTGCTCCGGCGTGACGACCGGCTGCGTGTCGTTCATGACGGCTTCGATCCACAGCCGGATCTCCCGGTCGTGCATGCTCTCCTTGCGCCCTGTGAAGAAGTCGGCGCCCTTGACGTCGAATTTGACTTCGTTCTCGTACAGCCGTCCGTACTTCTCGCCGTTCAAGCGCAGCCGGTCCTTCACGTCCGCGCCGCCCTCGGTTCCGCACAGCGTATAGCGGGCTTCCAGCGTGTCGACCATGTTGATCGCCCAGCTCGACTCCAGCATTACCGTCGCGCCGTTCTTCATCACGACCATGCCGAACGCCGCGTCCTCGACGGTGAACTTCTCCGGGTCCCAGGAGCCGCTGGCGTTGGCCGCGTCCTTGCGCGGCGCCAGCTTGCGGTACGACGTGCCGAGCACGGCGCGCGGCTCGTAGTTGTCCATCAGCCACAGCGTCAGGTCGAGCGCGTGCGTGCCGATGTCGATCAGCGGGCCACCGCCCTGCTTCTCTTGATCCAGGAAGACGCCCCACGTCGGCACGCCCCGCCGGCGCAGCGCGTGCGCCTTGGCGAAATAAATCTCGCCCAAGTCGCCGTTTGCGCAAGCCTGCTTCATGAACTGGCTGTCCGGGCGGAACCGGTTGTTATAGCCGATTGTCAGCTTCCGGCCCGTGCGCCGGGCCGTCTCCGCCATGCGGCGGGCGTCGGCTGCCGTCTTCGCCATCGGCTTCTCGCACATGACGTGCTTGCCGGCTTCCATTGCCGCGATCGACACCTCGGCGTGGGCGTCGTTCGGCGTGCAGACGTGGACGACGTCGATCGAGCCGTCCAGCAGCAGCTCGCGATAATCCGCGTAGACGCGAGCGCCGGGCGCGCCGAACTGCTGCGCAGCCCGCTCCGCCCGCTCGGGCACGATGTCGGCAAACGCGCACAGCTCGACATGCGGCAGCTTGCTCAGCGACGGCAGATGCTTGCCGTTTGCGATCGAGCCGCAGCCGACGATGCCGACTTTCAAGTGATCACGCATGGGACGAATCCTCCTCCCGCAGGGCTGCTCTAATTTCCGCCAAGCGGTCCTGAATGCGCAGCGGAACCTCCCGATGCAGCTCCGCCCACGTCGTGTACAGCGCCGGGTCGATGCGGTACTCCTCGAACTCCATCGACGGCTTGAAGCTGAACGTCTTCAAGTACCGCTCCACGAGCCGGTTGGTCTCATCATCGGTCGAATAGACGCCGTCGAACGGACCGGTGACGAGCAGCCCCCGCCGGCCGGCGGTCTCGTCCGTGGCGACCATCAGGTCAGGCAGCAGGTAGAACATCTCGGCATCCGGCATGAACGCGTGCTTGCCCGGCTGGGAGTACAGCTTGACGTGCGTGCCGTCGACGAGATTGCTGCGGTCGCGCATCAGCCCTTTGAAATGGACGCCGTGGAAGCTGGCGTCGCAGTCCAGCACCTCGCCGTCCCGGCCGACGTACACCCACACATGCTCCAGCTCGTACAGATGCTGAATGTCGTAATCCCAGTAGATCGCGTATTCGATGATGCACTGCAGATTCGGGTCGTTGAACTCGAAATGGCGGCGCGTCGACGGAGACGGCCCGGAAGCCTCCAGTACGGTAATGCCCACGCGAACGGGGAAGAACGGCTCGTTACGGTCGAAATACAGATAGGGGGCATAGGTTGCAATCCAGTCGGCGTTCCAATTGTTCATGGTTTGCTTCATCCTTTCCATGCGGTTCGTTTGTTTGCGATCCGCGCGCGGCCGCGCGCGTTGTCGTGTGAAGTCCGAGAATGCGTCCGTATTCATGGCGCGCCGCTACTCCTTGACGGAGCCCAGCATCGCGCCGGAGATAAAATATTTTTGCAGCCACGGGTACACGATCAGGATCGGGACCGTGGCGAACATGATGCTCGCCGCCTTGATGCTCTCCGGCATGATCGCGACGAGCTGGTCGCCCTGCATCGACAGCGGGTCGTTGGTCATGCTGTTCATGACGACCTGGTACAGCTTGAGCTGGATGGGGTACAGCTTCGGGTCCGTGATGTACATCAGCGCGTCCATGAAGCCGTTCCACCGGCCGACGGCATAGAACAAGCTGAGCGTTGCCAAGGCCGGCAGCGAGAGCGGCAGCACGATCCGCGTCAAGGTGCGAACATGGCTGCTGCCGTCCATCTCTGCCGCCTCCGACAAGCCTTCCGGCAGCGAGCGGAGGAACGTGATCAGAATAATCAGGAAGAACGGATTAATAATCGCCGGCAAGATCAGCGAGCCGATGTGATTCGTCAGGTGCAGGCTCCGAATGAGCAAGTAATCGGGAATCGTGCCTCCGCTGAAAAACATCGTGAACAGGATCAGGAACATGACGATCTTCTTGCCGGCCAGCCGCTTCGACAGCGGATAGGCGGCCGCGATCGTCAGCAGCATCGCCAGGCAGGTGTAGCTGACGGTCAGCACGACCGACACCAGCAGCGCCCGGAGCATCGTATCGTCCTGGAAGACGATCCGGTAAGCGTCGACGTTCCAGCCGAGCGGCAGGATCGTCACGTCGCCGGACAGAATGGCGCGGTTCGAGCTGAGCGACATGGAGGCGATATGCAGCAAGGGAGCTAGGCACAGGACGACGAGCGCGGCGATCAGCACGGCATTGATTGTCTCGAACAGCCGGCCTCCGCCGCTTCGGCCCGCCATCCGTCGCGCGTTCTCGGCCATCGTCAGAAAACTCCGTTCTCGGTTATTTTTTTGGCGAGATAATTCGAGCCCAGCAGCAGCACGATGCCGACGGCCGCCTGGAAGAGGCCGACCGCCGTGGCCGTCGAGAACTGCGCCGTCTGGATGCCCGTCTTGTACACGAAGGTGCTGATGACCTCCGAGAAGTCTCGGACGCTCACGTTGCCGAGGACGAAGGGCCGGTCGAAGCCGATCTGGACAAGCTCCCCGATCTTCAGCACGAGCAGGACGACGATCGTCGGCCGGATGCCGGGCAGCGTCACGGACCAGATCCGGCGCAGCCGTCCCGCACCGTCCACGGCGGCGGCTTCGTACAGCTCGGTGTTGACGCCGGCGATAGCGGCCAGGTACACGATCGTGCCCCAGCCCGCGCTCTGCCAGACGCCGACGGCCAGATAGGTGACGAGCCAGTCGTACTTGTCGGTTAGAAACGGGATCGGCGCGACGCCCAGCCGTCCGAGCAGCTCGTTGACGATGCCCGAATTGGTCGCGAACACCTGGTACATCATCCCGCCGATGATGACCCAGGACAGGAAGTGCGGCAGGTACAGCGCGGTCTGCGCGAATTTCTTGAACCGCCGGCCGGCCAGCTCGTTCAGCAGCAGCGCCAGCACGATCGGCGCCGGGAAGGAGACGAGCAGGTCGAGCAGGTTCAGCAGGAACGTGTTCCGCAGCGCCTCATAGAAGCCGCTCATGCCGAAGATTTCCCGGAAGACGTCAAGTCCGACCCAGGGACTGCCCGATATGCCTTTGAACAGATTATAATCCTGGAACGCGATGAGAATGCCGTACATCGGACCATACTTGAAGATCAGGAAGTAGGCGAGCGGCAGGACCAGCAGCGCGTACAGCTGCCAATTCCGAATGAAATAGAGCCGTTTGTTGGACACGCCGTTCACCTCTGCTTATTCAAGCTCTTGAACGCTTCCGTGCGCTCCTTGACGATCTCGTCGCCGCCGCTTGCCATGTAATCCTTCAGCAGGTCGTCGTACGTCTTGTCGAAATCGGCGGGCTTCGCCATAATGCTCTTGACGATCAGTTCGTCGTATTTGTCCTGCAGCGTCGGCATGTACTTCGTCTCGGCCTCGATCGGGGTCGTGAAGTTCGCGTAGTTGACCGTGTCCGTCAGCGACATGCGGTACGCGTCGATCACGTGCTGCCGGAACGGTTCGGGCACCGAGGCCGCGGCCGCCTCCCAGTTCTTCTCGTCGCTGCCGAAATCCTCGCCTTGCGTAATCATGGCGATGTCGTTCGCGTTGTACATCCGCTTGCTCGTCTCGTCGGAGCCGCTGCGCTGCGGCAGTCCGTTCACGAGCGAGTAATCCTCGCCTTCGATGCCGTTCATGATCGTGAACAGCACCTCCTTCCGCGCCATCCAGTCGAGGTACTTGACCGCTTCCGCGCCGCGCTTGCTCGCGGCCGGCACCATGAGGAAGAAGCCCGTCGGATCGTACTCCGGCTTGATATGCTTGCCGGCGTCGTTGGTGTACGGATCGACCGGCGCGAGGTCGGCGCCCGGCACGTTCTGCGCCAGCACCTTCGCGATACCCGGCGTGTCGTTGTAGCTGTTGCCGAGGTTGTCGCTGTACATCCCGACTTTGCCCGTCATGACGTCCTGGAACAACTGCTTCTCGTCCTTGTCGAGGGAGAAGTCCGGGCTCATCAGCCCTTCGGCGTACAGCTTGTTCAGGAACCGGACCGCGTCCTTGTGGCCGGGCAGCAGCAAGGGGTAGCCCAAGCTTTGCGACTGTGTGTAGCGCTGCTCGTCGGTCAGGCCGTCCTGGATGAACGACCAGACGATCGGCTCGATGGAGGCAGGCGTCAGCGAGAAGCCGAGCGGGATGACCTTGCCGCCGGTCTGGCCGGGATCCTTGTCCTTGAACGCCTTCAGCGTCTGGTACACCTCGTCCGTCGTCTGCGGCATCGGCAGGTTCAGCTTGTCCAGCCAGTCCTTGCGGATGAGGTTCTCGTACTTGCCCGTGTTGACGCGCAGCCCCGGGAGCGAATACTGCACGCCGTCCACCTTGCCGCGGTCGAGCGTGGAAGCCAGATACGTCTTCAGATTCGGGCCGTATTGGGCGAGCAGATCGTCGAGCGGCAGCAGCCCGCCGTCCTTGGCATAGCCGTACGAGGTCAGCACGTTCGTGTTGGCGAACACGATATCCGGCGCGTCGCCGCTCGACATCATGACGTTCACCTTGTCGGTAGCGTCGGTGCGCGGAATCGGCACGAACTCTACTTTAATGTTGTTCGGGTCGCCGAAGTTCTTCTGCACGTACTGCGTCCAATAGTTGTCCGTGACCGTGACGCCCGCGGGCGAATTTCCCCGGTCGAAGATGCCGACTTTCAGCGTGACCCGCTCCGCCGTACCGCCGGCGGGCGCGGATGCGGCGCTGCCGCCGTCCTCGTTCTTCGACTGCGAACATCCCGCCGCCAGCAGCGCCGCCGCGACGAGCGCCAGCATGGAACCGCGTGCTTTCCTTCTCATAAACCTCCACACACCTCGCTAACGTAGTTTGGACTGCACCCCGAGTGTAGCGGCAGGCGCGATGAGCGGCAATTTACACGTTTCCGCCCGCCATACCAAACGCCTGATTCGGCTCCGCGGCCGCCGCCGGGGCGGGATCAACCTTTTTCGGCCGTTATACGAAAGGTCGAAAACCCGCCGTTTCCGGCGGTTATCGGGCGATGAGGGGCAGTTCAGCACTCGTGGCCGATGCTTCCGCGCAGCATCTGCCGGCGGTAATCGCCCGGCGAGACGCCGACCGTTTTCTTGAAGATGCGGCCGAAGGAGATGGCATGCTCGTAGCCGACTTGGCGGGCGATCTCATGAATGGAGCTCTCCGTCTCCAGCAGCAGCTCCTGCGCGCGCCGGATTCGCAGCCCGATCAGGAAGTCGACGAATTTGATATCGAACCGCTCTTTGAACAGCTGGCTGACGTATTTCCCGCTGATGCCGAACCGTTCGCTGATGTGATTCAAGGACAGGTCGGGATTCGCGAAGTTCGCTTCGATATACGTTTTGATGTCGAAGATCACGTGAAACGGGCTGCCGGCTTCCAGAATCGCGGCATAGCGCCCGTACAGCTCCCGCAGCAGCGCCTCGTAGCGTTCCCGGATTTCCCGCATCGTCCCCGTCTCCCGGAGTGCTTCGGCCATGCTCGGCATGGTGACGCCGTGCCAATATTCGTTAATGTCCGGCGAGATCTCCTCCATCTCCCGGGCGAACCGGTGGGTCAGGTAGTTCAGCAGCAGCTGCAGCTCTTCGTTGCGCAGCACCCGCTTCTCCAGGTGATCGAAGATCCGGGCGAAATCAGCCTCCCACGCCGGCGACGGGATCCGGAAATGATGGACCATGTCCTCCAGCCAGCGGAAGCAGTTCGCTTCGATGCGGTGCTCCCGGTCCCGGATCTCCCGGAAGAGGAGCAGCCGGTCGTTCCCCGCGGTCATCTTGTACTGCAGCGCCGAAAGCGCCTCGCAGAAGGAGGCCTGAATGCCGGGAACGTCCGCCGCCGCAGAGCCGAAGCCGATCGTGACCGTGAACGGCAGCTCGCGCCCGGCTCGCGTCCGCAGCTCGCCTAGCAAGCCGCGGGCCGGAGAGGCTTCGCCTGACGGAGACGGCGCCTCTCGGATCAAGATCGCCAACCGGTCGCCGGAGATCCATTCCATGCCGAGGACGCAGGCCGCTCCATGCGAGGCCCGAAGCGCCTCCGCTTCGAGCCGCCGCTTGCCGTCCTGCAGCGCCTGGCGGTCCTGCCGCAGCCGCGGCACGTACTTGTCGATCTCCGCGACCGCGACCGCGAGCCCGCGGGGATCCTCCGGCCACTCGAGCAGACGGGCGTACTCGTCCCAATCCTCCGCGGACAGCTCCTGCTCGCCGTCCTGCAGCTCCGCGAACAGCCGGCCGCGCGCGGCAAGCGCGTTTTTCTCAGCCTGCTGCCGGTCGATGAGCGCCATGCGGCTCAGCATCGTATCGAAGGCGCTCTCGATGATCGAGAACTCGTCGCCGGCCGCCGTGCCGCGCGCGCCGCCGTACGACGAGAACCGGCTCACCATCCGCTCGATCGGCCGGTAATTGCGGCGGGTGGTGAAGAGGATGAAGACGACGATGGCCAGGAGTCCCGGAAGAATGACCGCGAGCGGCAGCAACGCGCGGCGGGCGGCTTCGGCGGCCAAGTTCACGCCGGCCGCGCCGCTCATGAAGCGCCAGCCGATATAGTCGGAATCCAGGCGGGTCAGCGTCCCGCTCCTCACGGCCGCGGAGGGTCCGGTCGAATAGAGCGGCTGCCCCTTGCCGTCGGCGATATCCATGTAGTTGGGCGTGCCGCTTCTCAGCTTCGCGGCGGAGGCGAGCAGCGCATCCGCCTTCACGTTCAGCACGACGAGCCCCTGATTATGGGGCGCGCTCTTCACGAGCGAGATGACCCGCTCGGGCGGGTCGATCAGCGGGAATTCGCTGTAGGTTCGTACCGCCGACCATTGATCCGCCCGCGGCTTCCCGTCCGATTCGAGCACGAACGGCTTGTCCGGAAAATCGTCCAGCGTCTGCCTGTAGCCGCCGGTCAGCACCATCCGGTCCCGCTCCCGGTAGAAGTACACCGAGTGAATCAGCGGGTTGCTGCGAATCTTGGCGATTTGACCCGACGCTTTGTAGGCGGCCAGCTTGGAGCCGCCGGCGGGGTCGTTGAAGAACCCTTCGATCGCTTCGTTGTTGACGAGTTGATTGGCGAGCATGAGCTCGATGGCCTTGAGGGAGGACGTCATGCCGTCTAGGACGCGCTCCGCGTACGCCTGGTTCGACTTCTCCATATCCGCGGCCGCGTTGGCGTATGTCACGGCATAGACAGCCCCGCTGATGACCGCGACGGCGATGAATAAGATGACGAAGTGGGAAAACAGCAGTCGTTTGTACCATTTTTTCGTATCCCTTTCAACCTCATCTTTCCAATCGATCTTATCGGCGGCCGCTCCCACGCATTGCCGCGGAACGGGCCAGTTCTTCCCATGATAGTCCCGGTATGTTATCCCAGTGTTCATGCCGGCCGCTTTACGGAAACGCAAAAAACCCGCTTCGGCCTGCGAAGCGGGTGTGCGGGTAACGCGGTAGTGCGAGTAATCGGCCGCAGGCGCGAATCGGTCGTGCGGGCAAGGCGGACTTGCCTACAGGTAGCCCGACACTTGTTCGGCGTTGCGCCGCATATCCTCGGCGCGTCCGCGAAACGCGCAGTAGGCGATATGGTCGAGCCCGATGTGGAGCAGGCAGGCGAGCAGCCGCTCCTCCGTCCGCGGCGGCGGCCCCCCGTGCTTCTCCCGGTGGCGGTCCAGCAGCGCCGGCAGGTCGAGGCCGCGCCAATGCGGAAACCAAGGCTGCCAATACAGAAACAGCGCCTGGTCGTAGAGCGGATCGCCCCAGAACGCGTTCCCCCAATCGAACACGCCGGTTACCCGCCCGCCGTCGACCAGCACGTTGCGGTGCAGCAGGTCGTTATGCACGAGTCCCCGGCATTCCGGCAGCCGCGGCGCCAGCTCGCGCAGCTTCGCCGCGCCGGCGTCGAAGACGGCCGCCTCCTCCGGCGAGGCGTCCAGCTTGCCGCGCCAGCCCGGCAGCCGTTCCCGCGGTCCGGTCACCGCCAGCAGCTCCTCGCCCCAGCTCGGCCCCTCCCCCTCCGGGCGCCAAAGCCCCGCCGCTCGCGTGCCGGCGAGATCCGCCCGCTGCAGCTCGAAGAGCCCGTCGAGCAGCGGCGGCAGCGCTCGCGCCAGTTCCGGTCCGTCCAGCTCGTCGAGATGCTTCGTGCCCCGGACCCGCTCGGAGACGGCGTAATAGCCGCTCTCCGTCTCGCCGAGTTCGAGCACTCGCGGAATCGGCAGCTCGGCCGTCGCATACGCGCCCATAACACGGTCCTTCTCGAAGTCGGCCCGGTAGGCGCCGAAGCGGATGACCGTGTCGCGGCCGTCGAGCACGAGCGCATAGGCGCTCGACCAGTCGCCCGACGCGAGCGGCGCGAGCGAACGGGCGCGGCCGCCGAAGCGGGCTTGCACGAATCGTTCAGCGGTCTGCTTATCGATCAAGGTGATTCCTCCTTCTCTTCGGACCGCTATACTCGGCCTCAGTAGGTATACCGCGGCTCATTACATAACCCTATTTTCAGTACTGTTCATTCGCCGCGCCCTGCAGCATAATGGGCAAGAACTATTAAATCCACCATACCACATCGGAGGACCCTATGACGACGAAATCGATTCCGCTGCAAACCCGCGGCATTCCCGCCAGCCAGCTCGTGCTCGGCTGCATGCGCCTCGGCGGCGACTGGAACGCCCGGTCGGCGATTACCGCCGAACACTATCAACAAGGCCGCGAGGCGCTGGACGCCGCGCTCGAGATCGGCATCAACATGTTCGACCACGCGGACATCTACGCCGCCGGCAAGGCGGAGCGCGTCTTCGGCCAGCTGCTGAAGGAACGCCCGTCGCTGCGCGGCGAGATCCTCCTGCAATCCAAATGCGGCATCCGCTTCGCGGACGAGGAAGGCCCGCACCGGTTCGACTTCACGGAAGGGCATATCGTGCGCAGCGTCGACGGCATCCTGGAGCGGCTGGGCACGGACTACCTCGACATCCTGCTGCTGCACCGTCCGGATCCGCTCGTCGATCCCGAAGAGGTGGCGCGCGCGATCGAGCGGCTGAAGGCGTCGGGCAAGGTACGCCACTTCGGCGTCTCCAACATGAGCCAAGGCCAGATCCGCCTGCTGTCTGCGTATAGCGGCGAACCGTTCATCGTGAACCAGCTGGAGATGAGCCTGCGCAAGCACGGGTTCCTCGACACCGCGATCACCGTCAATCAAGAGACGGCGCGCGACAACGTGTTCCCGGAAGGCTCGATGGAATACATGCGGCTCGAGAACATCCAGCTGCAATCGTGGGGGCCGCTCGCGCAGGGCGTCTATTCCGGCCGCTCGCTCGAGGGGCAAAGCGAATCCGTCGCCGCGACCGCGAAGCTCGTCGCCGAGCTGGCCGAGCGGCTGGACACGACGAAGGAAGCCGTCGTGCTCGCGTGGCTCATGACGCACCCGGCCGGCATCCAGCCGGTCATCGGCACGGTCAATCCCGAGCGGATCCGCGCCTGCAAGGACGCGGCGACGCTGCGGCTCGCGCGCGAGGACTGGTACCGGCTGTACACGGCCGCGCTGGGACGGAACTTGCCTTAACGCGGGCCAAGCGCTTCGGATCCCGAAGCCGCGGCGCGCGCCCGAACACCCGGAGGCTCGCCCCGGTCAACCTCGCGTTGACCGGGCGGCCCCGGGTGTTTGCCGTTTTGCGGGCATCCTGGATGGGAAGCGGTTGACCGCATCGACGGCAAAAAGCCCCGCCCGGCCGTTCGGCCGAGCGGGGCGCCTGGGATACGCGGGGCGTATCGGCTTATTTGCTGAGCGTTTCGGTCAGCACCGGAACGATTTGCGATTTGCGGGAGACGACGCCTTTCAGCACCGCTTTGTTGGCGTCGAGCTTCACGCCGTACGCGTCTTCGACCGCGGCGGCCTTGCTGCCGAGCGCGATGGCGACGGAATCGTTGTTCAGGATGTCCGTCACGACGAATACGAACAGGTCGAGGCCTTTGTCCGCGATGATCTGGTTCAACGCCGATTCGACTTCCGCCTGACGCGAGAGCACGTCGTTCACGTCGACCGCGTTCACTTGCGCGATCTCGACCTTGCTGCCGCCCATGGAGAATTCCTTGGCGTCGAGGGAGATCAGCTGCGCGATCGTCTTCTGGCTCAGGTCCGCGCCGGCCTTCAGCATGTCGAGGCCGTAGACGTCCGCATCCACGCCCGCGATGGCCGCGAGCTCGCGCGCCGCCGCCACGTCTTCCGGCGTGCAGGTCGGCGATTTGAACAGCAGGGAATCGGAGACGATGGCGGAAAGCATCAGGCCCGCGACGTTCGGCTCGATCACGATGCCGTTTTCTTTGTACAGCTTATTCAGGATCGTCGCCGTGCAGCCGACCGGCTCGCAGCGGTAGTACAGCGGATGCGCCGTCTCGAAGTTCGCGATGCGGTGGTGGTCGATGACTTCGACGACGCGCACCTGCTCGATGTCGCTCGCGCTTTGCTGGCGTTCGTTATGGTCAACCAGGATGACGGTTTCCGCTTCGTTCGCGACCGTCTCGACCAGACGCGGCGCGGCCGATTGGAACTTGTCCAGCGCGAATTGCGTCTCGCCGTTCACCTCGCCGAGGCGAACCGCTTCCACGTCGTGGCCGAGCTTCGTCTTGAGGTCCGCGTAGGCAATGGCCGAGCAGATCGTGTCCGTATCCGGGTTCTTGTGTCCGAAAATCAATGTTTTTGCCATGTGAGTACTCCTTATACAGATATTTTGGGTTTCCTATCGGGTATTATACCGTTAAATGTCTGCAATGCCTATTCCTATACGGGGAAATCCGCAAAAATCCCTCCCCCGTTCCCCCTGAAGTCCGCCGATCGCCCCACGGTGCCGGCGCTGTACTATAATAGAAGAACAAGCAACGGAAGCGAAGCGAAAGGAACCGTCCGATGGAAACCTTCCAACATGTCAGCACGCCGGGCGAATTCGCCCGAAGCCGGCTGCTCTACGGCCTGATCGGCGGCTTCGACGCGCCGAAAGGGGCGTTCCTCTACACCCGGGACTATTACCCCGCCTACGAAATCATGCTCGTCACGAAAGGCAAGGGCGCGTTCAAGCACGCCAACCGGTGGATCGATATCGTCGAAGGCGACTGCGTCCTGCACGACATGCGCCTGCCTCACGCCTACCGCACGGAGAACGAGGATCCGTTCGAGATGGATTATCTCGTGTTCGACGGCGCGGACATGGAGCATTACTGGCCGAAGCTGTTCGGCGGCGCCTCGTTCGTCGTCCTGCAGTCGCTGCCGCCGCGCACGAATCCCGTGCAGCGCCTGCTCGCGGAGCTGATCGGCGCGATGGCGGACGAGGACGCCGCGTGCGAACTGACCCAGTCCGTCCGCCTCTACGAGCTGCTGCTCGAGGTCTGCCGGCTGAAGCAGGAGCTCGGCGCGTCGCCGCAAGCCGGCCACGGCGCGGAGCCCGAAGCGCTGAAGCGGGCGAAGGCGCATATCGACGCGCATTATCTGGAGGTGGAGGACGTCGCGGAAGTGGCGTCCGTCGCGGCGCTCAGCCTGTACCATTTCATCCGCCAATTCAAGAAGCAGTACGGCGTGACGCCGAAGGAATACGTGCTGCTGAAGCGGGTTCATCACGCCAAACGGCTCCTCGCCAATACCTCTCTGTCCGTCGGCGAAACGGGCCAGCAAAGCGGCTTCGCCAGCTATAACGCCTTCCTGCACGCCTTCCTACGGATCGAGAAGGCTTCGCCCCGGGATTTCCGCAAGAGCCTGCGGCGCTTCTGACCGGCGCTTCCGACCGCCGCTTCGCGCCGTCCGCAAAGACCGCAATTTATGGTGGGTATTCGGCAATCGCGTTTCTTTTCTTGCCCTCGCCTTCGTCGTACACTGGAATCAAATCAAGCATTCCGCTGCGGGAGGGCATGGACGATGACATTGCATGGATTGACCGAAGAACAGCAATCGATGTGGGAACGGGACGGGTATCTGGTCGTGGAGAATTTCTTGAGCCGCGAGGAGACGGACGCGTACAACGCCGAGGTCGACGGGGCGTTCGCGCGGTTCGAAGCTTCGGGCGCTGAGAATCCGGCGACGGGCGCGCTGAACTACGTGCGGCAGATCTGCGGCATTATCGAGCACGGCGAGCCGTTCGTGCGGCTGATGGAGCATCCGCGCATGATGAACATGCTGCGGGATCTGCTCGGCGATTCCTTCGTCATGATTGATAATGAGGCGATGCTGAAGCCGCCGGGCAAGCTCGCGCATACGTCGTGGCACCGGGATTCCTCCACGCAGATCGTCATGAACGAGAAGCCGGTGCCATTCATGGTCAAGGTATTTTATTTTCTCTCCGACGTGCCGTACGACGGCGGCTGCCTCGCGTTCCTGCCGGGCAGCAACCGGATGCGCAACGACGAGCTGCCGTCGGCGGAGAAGCCCGAGGACATGCCCGGCCACGTCCGGATGAACGTCAAGGCCGGCACTGCCGTCCTCTTCAACGCGTACACGTACCATTCGGCGCTCAGCAACGTCTCGGACGTTACCCGCCGCTCGCTCATCTACAACTACGCCCAGTCCTGCCTGCGCACGTGGCCGGGCTACGAGCCCTCCGAGGCGCTGAAAGCCGCGGCGGTGACGAACATGCGCAAAATGCTGCTCGGAATCACGCCGTGGGTCAACGATCCGAAGGCATTCGAGGACGCGGACGCGGCGGCCGTCGGCAAAACAGCGATGGGATGATATAATGCTCTTCGTAGACGGCCCGCGCGGCCGATTCCAGTAGAGGAGCGTGCCTTGCCCATGTACGAGCATCTCGTCATCTTCAAATTCAACGAAGCGATCACCCCGGAGCGCGAATCGGAGCTGCTGGCCAAGCTGCTGGCGTTCAAAGGCCGGATTCCCGGCATCGTCGACATCTCGGCCGGCTTGAACGTCACGGAGGAGACGGACAATATCCGCGGCTACACCCTCGGCCTGCGCGTCACGTTCGAGAGCCTAGAAGCGCTTCGCGCTTACGGCCCGCATCCCGTGCACCAGGATTTCGTGCAGGGGCTCGGCGGCGTGCTCGACAACGTCGTCGTCGTGGATTATCCGATCCGCTGAACCGGCGAAGCAACAGCAGCCGCGGCGCAGCAGCGGATTCGACTATCCGCCCGGCGCGGCGGCGCATCGGCTTTACTAAAAATTGACGCATCCCAAGAACGGCCCGGCGGCTTCGCCGGGCTGTTCCTGTTTGCCTCGCGGCGGTATAATAGAAGAGGATGTTCACGCAACCGAAGCCGTAACGGACGCCGACCGGCCGGACAAGCGGGCGAAGCCCGGCCCAGCCGGCCGGACTAGGCCGATTTCATACCCCTAATCCGCAGGCTATCCGGACACAATTGGAGGAACGATCATGCTCTTCATCGACAACGGTGACTGCCACGACCCGTCCTGGAATCTGGCCCTCGAGGAATACGCGCTGCGCAATCTCGCGGGCGAGCAGGACTTTTTGCTTTTTTACATTAATGAGCCGTCCATTATTATCGGCAAGAACCAGAATACCGCCGAGGAAGTGAACGCCGACTACGTCGAACGGAACGGCATTCACGTCGTCCGCCGCCTCTCCGGCGGCGGCGCCGTCTATCACGATCTCGGCAATTTGAACTTCAGCTTCATCACCAAGGACGACGGCAAGTCGTTCCACAACTTCCGCAAGTTCACGGAGCCGGTCGTGGCCGCGCTGCGTAAGCTCGGCGTCGACGCGGAGCTGTCGGGGCGCAACGACCTGCAGGTCGGCGAACGCAAAATTTCCGGTAACGCCCAGTTCGCCTCCAAAGGCGTCATGTTCAGCCACGGCACGCTGCTGTTCGATTCCGAGGTGGATGCGATCGTCTCGGCGCTGAACGTCAACCCGGCGAAGTTCGAATCCAAGGCAACCAAATCCGTCCGCAGCCGCGTCGCCAACATCACGGAATTCCTAAAGACGCCGATGACGATGGCGGAATTCCGCGCGTTCATCCTGGCGTCGATCTTCGGCGGCGAATCCGCCGTGCCGGAGTACAAGCTGACGGAGGCCGACCTGGCCGGCGTGCGCAAGCTGGCCGACGAGCGGTACCGCAGCTGGGACTGGAACTACGGCCGCTCGCCACAGTTCAACGTGCGCCAAACGAAGCGCTTGTCCGCGGGCACGTACGACGTGCGGCTGTTCGTGGAGGGCGGCGTCATCGCCGAAGCGTCCGTCTACGGCGACTTCTTCGGTACGGGCGAAGTGTCCGACGTGACGGACAAGCTGGCCGGCGTCAAGTACGAAGCCGCCGCAATCGCGGAGGCGCTGAAGGACGTGGACTTGACCGTCTACTTCGGTCCGGTGGACCGTCAGGAATGGTTGTCGCTGCTGTTTTGACCGGTCCCGCCGCTTCTCTCGGGAGAACGGTATAACTAGACGAACGAGGAGTGGAGAGACGATGAGCCAACCCGAAAACATTACCTCCTTCAAAGCGCTGCAGCTATGGAAGGCGATCCCGCAATCGTACCGGGACAAGCTGGTGCGCAACGTCTTCTGCGGCAATTGCGGCGGCGCGGTCGAGATCGTGGATTACAGCATCCGCGAGGAGAAGTACGCCCTGCTGCTGACCGGCAAATGCCGGACCTGCGGCAGACCGGTTGCCCGCGTCGTCGAGAACGAAGGCTGACCCGAAGCCTTATCTTATCGGCGAATGACGATGTCTTCGCCGGCGCATTCGCGTAACGCCCGGTCCCTGCTTCCGGCAGGCGGCCGGGCTTTTTTTGTGCCCGCGGACGGCCTGCGGGAACGCCGCGGAACGAACCCTGTCAGTGTTTACGGAAATTTAGGTTGATACCCACTCAAATTTGAGTATAATACTAAAGGGTAATCAAATTTGAGTAGATTAGACGAAAGGAATGAATTATTTGGACGCTAATCGCAGCAACGTCAAGCTCGTCATCGCGGGACTGATGCTCGGTTTATTCATTACGGCGCTCGACCAGACGATCGTCTCGACCGCCATGGGCACCATCATCAAGCAGCTCGGAGGACTCGACAAATTCATTTGGGTTTACTCCGCCTACATGATTGCGATGGTCGTCGCGACGCCGATTTTCGGCAAGCTGTCCGATATGTTCGGACGGAAGACGTTTTTCCTGACCGGTCTTATTTTGTTCATGCTGGGCTCCGTTCTATGCGGCACGGCGCAGAACATGGAGCAGCTCATCATCTACCGCGCGATCCAGGGGATCGGCGGCGGCGCGCTCATGCCGATCGTCTTCACGATCATTTTCGACCTGTTCCCGGCCGAGAAGCGCGGCAAAATGATGGGCCTCTTCGGCGCCGTCTTCGGCATCTCGAGCGTGTTCGGCCCGATCCTGGGCGGCGTCATCACCGATAACATCAGCTGGCGCTGGATTTTCTACATCAACGTGCCGCTCGGCATTCTGTCGCTGCTGTTCATCCTGAACGCGTACCACGAGAGCAAAAACAAGCGCAAGCAGTCGATCGACTGGCTCGGCGCGATCATGCTGGCGGCGTTCGTCCTGTTCCTCATGTTCGGCCTCGAGCTCGGCGGCACGGACGGCTGGGCGTGGAGCGCCGCCAAGACGATTCTGCTCTTCGTCGCGTCCGCGTTCTTCCTGGCTGCCTTCCTGTTCGTCGAATTGAAGTCGAAGGATCCGATCATCAAGCTCGACCTATTCAAGGACAAAATCGTCACGAGCAGCATGGCAATCAGCCTGCTGTACGGCGCCGTCATGATCGCGGCCGCGTCGTACATCCCGCTCTTCATCCAGGGCGTCTTCCATAAGACGGCCACGCAGACGAGCACCGTCATGATCCCGATGATGCTCGGCGTCGTCGCGAGCAGCCAGGTCGGCGGCCGCGTCGTGAACAAATTCCGTTACCGCGACGTCATGCTGGTATCGGCGCTGACGCTCATCGTCGGCACGGCGCTGCTCGGCTTCGCCATGGACACGTCCACGAGCCGGCTCGTCATCTCGCTCTTCATGATCGTCGTCGGCCTCGGCATCGGCGTCTCGTTCTCGCTGCTGAACATCTCGACGCTGAACGCCGTGCCGCCGCAGTACAAGGGCACGTCCTCATCGCTCATCACGTTCTTCCGGACGATCGGCTCCGCGCTCGGCATCGCCGTATTCGGCGCGATCCAGAAGTCCGCGTTCCAATCGAACATCGCCGATACGCCGAACCTGAGCCCGCAGCTGGCGGAGCAGATCAAGGGCGGCCAGGCGCTGCTCGACCCGGACGTGCAGCGGCAGATGGGCCTGCCGGCCGATATCGTGAACAACCTCTTGAGCGAATTCGCGCATTCCGTCATCGCGATCTTCCAATGGTCGGTGCTTCTGCCGGCCGTCGCGATCGTCTTCGTGCTCCTGATGGGCCGCGCGCGCCTCGAAGTGAACCGCGGCGGCCAGCAAGGCGCGCCGGTCAAGCCGGGCCAGCCGGCCGGCGGCGAAGCCGGCAAGCCGGAACCGTCATATCACGGAGGATAAACCGCCATGTCCATGAGGCTCATGATATTAGGGCTGCTTATGGAGCATGATCGGCATCCTTACGAGATCCGTCAGACCATCAAGCTGCGCAACTGGAACGAAAGCTTCAAGCTGCGGGACGGCTCGCTCTATTACGCGGTCGACCAGCTCCGGCAGGACGGCCTGATCGAGGCGGCGGAAGTCGTCACGGTGCCCGGCGAGAACCGGCCCGACAAGACGATCTACCGCATTACGGACAAGGGGCGCGAAGCGTTCTACCTGCTGCTGAACGAACAGTTCAAGCTAACGTCGTACCCGCAGCATCCGCTGTTTCTGGCCATGCCGTTCGTCCGGCACGGCGACCCGGGCACCATCGAGGCGCTTGTTCTCAAGCAGCTCGACGCCTGCGAAGCCCGCATCGCCCGGATGAAGGCCGTCCTGGAGCTGAAGGGCGGTATCATCCCGCGCAGCTCCTTGCTCATGATCGAAGGCTTTGTCCAATTCGGCGAGACTGAGAAAGCGTGGCTCGAACGACTGCTGGCGGAAACCCGCTCCGGCGAGCTGTTCGAGTCGCGCCAGATGACGCCGGAGCAGATCGAGGCATACGTCGCCGGCCTGAAAGAATTCGAGAAGCGTTACCCGCCGGCTCCACCCTCGGAGGAGTAGCCGGTTTCGGAAAGCCGCCCCGTTAGTGGGGCGGCTTTTTGTGTGCGGAGCGTTTCGCCGCGGGGCGGAACGCGTCACTCACGCTGCCCAACTCTCACGCCGTCCAATCCGCGCACATGCCGCCCAGTACGCGTCACTCACGCTGCCCAACACGCGCACAGGCTGCCCGGAACGCGTCACTCATACTGCCCAACACGCGCACATGCCGCCCGGAACGCGTCACTCATACTGCCCAACACGCGCACATGCCGCCCGGAACGCGTCACTCACGCTGCCCAACACGCGCACTCCCGCCCGGAACGCGTCATGCTGCCCAACCCAACTTTTGGCGGACACCAGCGCGCTTATTTTCCGATTTCGGCCTGTTTCTGCGATTTCGCGGCCACAGGAGCCGTTATTGGGTCTCGAATCCCCCTGTTTCGAAGCTTTCCCGGCCAATAGCGGCTCTGGTGTCCGCGAAAGTACGATTTCTCCCGATGTTGGCGCAATAGCGGCTCCTGTGTCCGGATAACGGTGGCAGCCGGTAGCTTAGGGAAGGTACACGGCACCCACGCATAGACATTGGCCCACGATTCCGCAAAGCGAACGCTTGATTGCCGCGTCCGTGCCCATTCCGTGCCGGTCTGCCCAAACCTCGCCGCCCGCTTACTGCCTACTTGCTAACCCTCGCCGTTGCCTTCCCCACCGCGCCCGTTCACCGCGCCGCCTCTCCCATGCCATTTCCCCGCCGCGCCCATTCGTCGCCCCCGTTTCTTCCCTGCCGTTGCCGTTCTCCCGCCGCCATTCACCGCCTCCGTTTCTCCCTTGCCGTTGCATCCCGCTGCGGTTCACCGTTTCCGTCACTGCCAGCGCTTACCCTCGCGGCACTGTCGCCGTCTCCGCTCCAATCAAAAAGCCGCCCAACCCGGCCAACGGCCAGGTCAAGCAGCTTCTCTCATTAATAAGCAAAAGCGCGGCGACCTGCAGGCCGCCGCGCCTTCGCCAAGCGCAAACTTGCTTACTTCTTCACGATATCGGCCACGGACTTGTCCAGACGGTCCAAGAGCTCGTCGGCTTTGATCCGTTTGCCCATGTAATCCTGCATCGCCGCGCCGAACTGCTGCGTTACGCCGTCCGGGAAGCGGTCCCACTGCCAGCCCTTCACTTGATCCGGGTGCGCCTCGGAGAATGCCGCGAAGTCGGCGCCGATCTTGCCGATGGCCGCGGGGTCGGCCGGGATGCCCGTGATCGACGGGATGAATTTGAAGTCGGTCGCGACGAATTTTTTGCCCGACTCTGACGTCGCCATCCAGTTCAGGAACGCCTTCGCTTCGTCCGGGTGCGCGGACTTGTTGTTCACGACCCAGTTGCTCGGCACGCCCGTGAACACGTTCGGCTTGCCGTCCGCCGTCGGCACCGGCATCATGCCGAGGTTCAGGTCCGGGTTCACTTCGTCCACCATGCCTTGGATCCAGTTGCCGTGCTGGATCATCGCGTACTTGCCGGCTGCGAATTCCGCCACCTGCGTGTTGTAGTCGGTCGTCAGCGCCGACTTCTGGCCGTTCGCGAACATGATGTCCACGAGTCGGATCCAGTCCTTCGTGTGCTGGTCGCCCTTATACGTCTTCGTGCCCGCTTTGACCGCGTCGATGAACGCCGCCGGGTCGGCCTGCGTCGCGTTCGCGATGTTCAGCGTATGAATGCCGAGCGACCACCATTCGTTCGTCAGCGCGAACGGGATGATGCCGGCATCCTGCAGCTTTTTGCAGGCGGCTTCGAGCTCGTCGAGCGTCTGCGGCAGCTCCGTGATGCCCGCCTTCGCGAACAAGTCCTTGTTGTACGTAATGCCGTACGCCTCGAGGTTCATCGGCATGCCGAGCAGCTTGCCGTCGCGGGTGATCTGGGCGCGGGACGCGTCCACCAGGTCCTTCGCCCACGGCTCGTTCGACAGGTCGACCGCGCGGTCCGCATACGGATCGAGGCCGGACCAGCCGGACGACGTGATGATCTCGGGCTCTTCGCCCGCCGCGAGCTCCGCTTTGAGCAGCGCGCTGTAGTCTTCGCCGCCGCCGTGCGTTTCGACCTCGACCTTCACGCCGGTTTCTTTCTCGTATTCTTCCGCCATCTTGGCCAGCGCATTCGAGATTTCGACCTTGAATTGGAACACTTTGATCGTGACCTTTTCGCCCGGCTTGTTTGTCTCTGCCGCCGTGTTGCCCGCTGCCGCGTTGCCGGTATCGGCCGTGCCGCCGTCCGCTGCGTTGTTGGTGTTGCCCCCGTTGTTGCTTGAACAGCCGCTCGCGATGAGAGCGGTTGCGAACGTAAGCGCAAGAATCTTTTTCATGGGTTACCTCCCAAAGGATTGTCGTTACATGGATGATTATAGAGCCCGTCCGCCGCCCCGAAACACCGAATAAATTGATCGCCGAGGTGTAAAATGTTGATGCGGCGGACGGTGTAAAATATTGATGTTGCCGCGAACCCGGCTCGGATTACCCTTTCACCGAACCGGCGGTAATGCCTTCGATGATATGTTTTTGCAGGAAAAGGAAGAATATAACGACCGGCAGCGTGCTCAGCGTGAGCGACGCCATCGCCAGGTCCCACTTGCGCAAATACTGGCCGAAAAACTTCTGCACGGCGAGCGGGATCGTCGTGAACGCGTCGTTGATGACGAGCACCGGAAGCAGGTAGTCGTTCCAGATCCAGAGCACGTTCAGGATGACGACCGTGATGGCGATCGGCTTCAGCAGCGGGAACACGATTCTCCAGTATAGCCCGTACGGCGAGCAGCCGTCCACGACCGCGGCCTCCTCGACCTCGAGCGGCACGGACTTGATGAAGCCGTGGAACAGGAAGACGGAGAGCGAGATGCCGAAGCCCAGGTAGCAGAGCACGATGCCGTACACGTGGCCGCGCAGCTCGAGCAGCGACGTGACGCGCATGAGCGGCAGCATGACGGATTGGAACGGAATGATCATCGACGCGACGAACACCGTGAACAGCAGCTTGTTGAACGTCGTCGGCCGGCGCACGAGCCGGTACGCCGTCATGCTCGCCACGACGACCAGCAGGCCGACGCTGAGCGCGGTGATGACGAAGGAATGCATGAACACGACGGGAAAATCGATCGCGGTCCATGCCTTCTTGAAATTGCCGAAGCCCCAGCTCTGCGGCAGCGACGCCGCGTTCAGCAGGATGGCGCTCAGCTTCTTGAAGGCGTTCACGACGAGAAAATAAAACGGCGTCAGGAAGACGAGGCCAAGCAGGCAGCAGAGCAGCTCAAGGCCGAACAGCAGCGGCGTATACTTCTGTTTGGTCTCCATCTTAAGCCTCCACCTCTTTCTTCTTCGTTACCCATACCTGGGTGACGGTGATGAGCGCGACGGCGAAGAAGAAAATCATCGCTTTGGCCGTGCCGAGGCCGTAACGGCTGTTGGTCAGCGCCTCGCGGTAAATGTTCAGCGCGATCGATTCCGACGCGTAGCCAGGACCGCCGCCGGTCAGGGACAGGTTCAGGTCGAACATCCGGAACGCGTTGGACGTCGTCAGGAACAGGCAGATCGTGATCGCCGGCATGATCAGCGGAAGCGTCACGCTGCGGAACGTCTGCCACGCCGAGGCGCCGTCGATCCGCGCCGCTTCCGACAGGTCCTTCGGCACGCCGATGATGGCGGCGATGTAGATGATCATCATGTAGCCGGCGGTCTGCCAGACGAAGACGCCGACGATGCCCCAGAAGGCGGTCGCGGGCGTGCCGAGCCACGGCAGGTTGAACAGATGCCAGCCCGTCGCCTCGCCGATCGCCGCGAAGCCGCGGGTGTAGATGAAGTACCAGATGTAGCCGAGCAGCAGGCCGCCGATGACGTTCGGCAGGAAGAAGACGACCCGCAGGATGCTGCGGCCCTTCAGCGGACGCGTCAGCAGGAGGCCGAGCGCCAGCGCCAGCGCGTTCGTGATCGCGACGGCGGCCACGGTGAACTTGGCCGTGAACCCGAATGCGGTCCAGAACCGCGGGTCGTCGGTGAAGACGCGCTTCAGGTTGGCGAAGCCCGTCCACTTGGCATGGTTCAGGTCAAGCCCGTTCCACTCCGTAAACGTATAATAAAAGCCCATGAAAAACGGCACGGCGACGATCATCAGAAAAACGAGCAGGCCCGGACCGACGAATACCGTCTGCTGCAGCCACTCGCTTGCTTTGATTCCCCTTCTAGTGTGCACGCGGATGTCCCCTCTCTTTCGCTCATGTACCCCAGTATAGCGGCCGGGCGGCATCCCCTTCGACGGAAGATCGTGAACTGGACAGTGGAATATATTGACCTCGACATTCCGTTTGGCGTATGGTTATACCTACCGAAATTGCCCGAAAAGGAGGGGCTCCCGCGCCTTGTCCGTCCGCAGCCTGTTCCGCGTCGCCACGATCCGCAAGAAGATGATGCTGCTCTTCCTGACCGCTACCATCGTGCCGATCGCCGCGTCCATCGCGATCTCCTACCGCGAGACGCGCTCGTCGATCACCCAGGAAGCCATCTCGAAGAACAATCGTCTGCTGGCGCTCGGCAGCGCGAACATCATCAACTACATGAACAACATCAACCAGAAGTCGCTCGCCGTCTACAACTCCATGAACGTGCCGCGCTCGCTGTACTACCTGCTCGAGCACAACCTGGAGGACGAGTCGTTCCCGAACGGCATCAGCGACGTCATCGAGAACCGCAACCTGCTCAAGGATCACCTGTACAACATCTATCAGAGCATGCGGGAGTTTTATAAAATCCGGCTGTACGTCGCGGCGCAGAACACGAGCTACCTGCTGTGGAACGACGACATCCGGGTCGGCCGGCACGAGCCCGGCACGATCGGGATGGCGCCGAAGACATACATCGAGCCGACGCATCCGAGCACCAATTACGGCCTGCCGATCAAATCGCCGGTGCAAGAGGAGCCGGTGTTCTCGCTCCACCGCCCGATCTTCCTCGCGCCGAGCGACAAGCAGCTCGCGGAGCTGACCATCGACGTCAAGACCAGCGTGCTGAATGACTTGAACCGCCAGCTCTACGACGCCGGCAGCGAGGAGCTCTACCTCGCCGATGCCGAGGGGCGGCTCGTGCTGTCGTCGAAGCCGGACTTCGTCGGTAAACGGCTCGGCGACGGCTGGTTCCGCGAAGTGACCGGCTCCGCGGCGGGACAGGGACATTTCCAGTGGGACAAGGACGGGTTCGACGGCATGATTTTCTTCCAGCAGGTCAAGACGCCGTTCATGGACTGGTACCTGATCAAGCAGACGCCGGACAGCCATCTGTACGCCGCCGCCAACCGGACCGCGCGCCTGAACGTATGGGTCGGCGCGGCGTCTCTCGCGGTCGCGGTGCTCGCGACGCTGGTCATCTCGATCCGCTTCACGAAGCCGCTGCTCGCCCTGATCGGCTACGTCAACCGGATCGACGCCGGCAACCTGAACGTGCAGATCGAGATTCAGAGCAAGGACGAGATCGGCCTGCTCGCCAAGCGGTTCCGCTCCATGATGCAGACGATCAACAATCTGATCCTGAAGGAATACCGGATGGAGATCGCCAACAAGACGATGCAGCTGCGGGCGCTGCAGGCGCAGGTCAATCCGCATTTCCTGTACAACGCCCTGCAGTCCGTCGGCACCGTCGCGCTGCAGCAGGGCAACAAGAAAGTGTACCGGCTCGTCACCTCGCTTGGCAAAATGATGCGTTACCAGATGAACCTGTCCGGCGGCGACGCCGATCTCAGCCAGGAGCTGGACTACGTCCAAGCGTACCTGGACCTGCAGCAAGAGCGGTTCGACACCTCGCTCGACGTCATTCTCATGATCGGCGAAGGGACGCGCGGCATCCGCATGCCCAAGATGATTCTGCAGCCGCTCGTGGAAAACTTCTTCAAGCACGGCTTCTCGCCGTCGGAGCGGCCGGCCCAGCTCATCATCGCGAGCTCGCTCGGCGAAGCGGGCGACCTGACCGTCGTCGTCTCGGACAACGGCGCGGGCTTGACCGACGAGCGGCTCGCGGAGCTGAACGCGGCGCTGGCGCAGGACAACGACATGGCGGAATCGGACGCCGCGGGCATCGGGCTGCGCAACGTCCTGTCGCGGCTGCGGCTGTTCGCCGGGCCGGGGGCGTCGCTCAGCATCCGGCGGCTCGTGCCGCACGGCTTCTCCGTTACGCTGCACATTCCGAACGCACAGGAGGAACGACCGTCATGAAAGCGTTAATCGTCGACGACGAACGGCATGTCCGCGAAGCGGTCAAGCTGCTCGTCGACTGGCAGGACTACGGCATCGACGCGGTGCTGGAGGCCGAGAACGGCCAGACGGCCATCGAGCTCGCCGAACGGGAACGGCCGGCGCTCGTGTTCACCGACATGATGATGCCGGTGCTCGGCGGGGACCAGCTGATGGCCTGGCTGGCCGAACGCGCGCCCGAGAGCAAGGTCATCGTCATCAGCGGACACGACAATTTCGACTACGTCCGCACGGCCGTCAAATACGGCGGGATGGACTATATCCTGAAGCCGATCGACGCCGATCAGCTGAACCAGGCGGTGGCCCGGGCCGTCGAGAGCTGGCGCGCCGAGGAATCCGCGCGCACCCGCACCCGCGGCGCCGACATGGAGCTGAACCAGCTGAAGCCGCTGTATGCGGAGCAGCTGTTCGGCGCGCTGCTGAAGGGCACGGGCTCGGCGCAGGAATTCGCCGGGCTGCTGCGGCACGGCGGCGGCGACGCACAGCCGTTCGCGGAGATCCGCGTCGCCGTGCTGGAGCTCGACTCCGCGCCGGCGCTCGCGGCCAAATTCGGCGCCGACGGCCGCGACCTGCTCGCCTTCGCCGTCGCCAACATCGGCAGCGAGCTGCTCGGCGGCCGAGGCTGCGGCCAGGCGTTCCGGCACAGCGCCGGTGCGCAGCAGGAGATCGCGCTGCTGTTCTGGGACCGGCTGGACGAGGTCCCCGCCCTGCTCGTGGAATACAACGACGCGCTGCAGCAGGCGTTCAAAGCCCGCTTCGCCTTCGGCGTCGGCCAGGCGGAGCCGTTCCCGCACGGCTTGGCCGCGTCGTACCGGCAGGCGCGGACGATGCTGCTGCAGCGCAACCTGCTGCAGCGGGGCAAGCACGTCCACTGCTTCGGCGACTTCGCAGCCGCGCCGGCGCCCGCCGAGCCGCCGCTGTTCTTCGGCGCCTACGAGGAGAAGGTCCGCTTCGCCGTGCAGAGCGGCAGCCCCGACGGCATCCGCAAGGCGCTGCAGCCGTGGTTCGACGCGCTCGACGCGCGGACGCGGATCACGCCGGAGAACCTGCTGCTATGGCGGCAGGAATTCCGTCTCGCGGCTGCCATCTGGGAGGGCAGCGCGCCCGCCGCCGACGCGGCCATCCCGTATGAGGAGTCGGTCCGGGAGACGATCCCGGCGGACGCCGGCGGCCAGTTCGACTACGCCGCCTGGAAGGAATCGTTCGCGCAGGAGGCGCTCGCGGCGGCCAAACGGCTGAAGGCGGGCGGCGGGAAGGGCAGCACGATCCGCGACATCGCCGCGCATATCGAGCGGTTCGCGCACGAGGACCTCACGCTGCAGAGCATCTCGGACAAGTTTCACCTGAGCCGCGAATACATCTCCCGCAAGTTCAAGCAGGAGCTGAACCAGAACGTCTCGGATTACATCACGTCCTGCCGGATCAACCGGGCCAAGGCGCTGCTCGCCAGCCCGCATCTCAAGATCACGCAGATCGCCGAGATGGCCGGCTTCCAGGACGAGAAATATTTCAGCAAGGTGTTCAAAAAATGGACCGGCCAGACCCCGAGCGAATACCGGAAACGGCTGTACGACGTGGACGCGAAGTGACCGCGATCGGCCTGGGAGCCGCGGGAAGACGGCCGCCATGTGCGGCTGCGGCCGCTAGCCGCGGCGGGCTGCACTTATCGCGCCGAAGCGAAGCGGCCGCAGGCCGAGCAACTTTTGCAACATTTTCCCAGCCATTTGCGTTATGCTAACAAGTAGGAATCAGCCTGCCTGTTCGACTATCGCGCAAGGGGTGCACTCGTCGATGCTGTTCAATACGTACGCCTTCATCTTCGCCTTCTGGCCCGTCACCGTCGCCGTCTATTTCCTGCTCAACCGGCTGCGGCTGCTCTTCGCCGCGAAGCTCTCGCTGACCCTCGCGTCGCTGTTCTTCTACGGCTACTGGAACGTGCTGTACCTGCCGCTCATACTCGGCTCCATCGCCTTCAACTACGCGTTCGGCCGGCTCGTGCAGCCGCGAAGCGGGAGGCCCGACGCGCGCCGCAAGCCGCTTCTAATCGCCGCGATCGCCGGCAACCTGCTGCTGCTCGGTTACTACAAGTACGCCGATTTCTTCCTGAGCACCCTGTCTGATTGGACAGGACATGCCTTTCCCCTGCTTCGCTTGCTGCTGCCCCTCGGCATCAGCTTCTTCACCTTCACCCAGATCGCCTATCTCGTCGACGCCTACAAGGGCAAAGCGGCCGAATACAATCTCGTCGGCTACATGCTGTTCGTCACCTTCTATCCCCATCTCATCGCCGGGCCGATCCTCCATCACGGCGAGATGATGCCGCAGTTCGACCGGCTCCGCAACAAAATCTGGCAGTGGCCGAACGCGGCCCGCGGGGTCTACCTGTTCTGCATCGGCCTATTCAAAAAAGTGGTGCTCGCCGACACGTTCGCCGCAGCGGCGAACGACGGCTTCGCGAACGCGACGCATTTCGTCGCCGCCTGGACGGCTTCGCTCTCCTACACATTTCAGCTCTATTTCGATTTCAGCGGCTACACCGACATGGCGATCGGCGCCGCGCTCGTCTTCAACATCAAGCTGCCGCAAAACTTCGACTCTCCGTACAAGGCGCTCAGCATCCAGGACTTCTGGCGGCGCTGGCACATGACGCTGAGCCGCTTCCTGCGCGACTACGTCTATATTCCGCTCGGCGGCAACCGCCGCGGCGAAGCGGTCATGCTGCGCAATCTCGTCCTCACGTTCGCGCTCGGCGGGCTGTGGCACGGCGCCGGCTGGACGTTCCTCCTCTGGGGGCTGCTGCACGGCGCCGGGCAGGTCGTCCACCGCTGCTGGGGCAAGCTCGGACGGCCGCTCCCCCGTCCGCTCGCTTGGTTCGTCACGTTCATGTTCATCAACGCGACCTGGGTGTTCTTCCGCGCGGACAGCTGGGGGCAGGCGGCGCGCATCCTGAAGGGGATGGCCGGCCTGCAGGGCGTCTCGCTCGCGGACATCAAGACGCTCGCCCCGTCGCTGCTCTTGATCGCGCTCTTCCTGCCGATCGTGCTGCTGGGCAACAATTCGTCGCGCCTCGCCGATACCTTCCGCCCGACCTGGCGCACGTCCGTCGCCGCGGCGGCGCTGCTGGTCTGCTCGCTGCTCTACTTCAACCGCATCAGCGCATTCCTGTATTTCAACTTCTAAACGAACGCCAACTTCCAGGAAGGACGGTGACCTCCCGTGCCCATGCCGGCTCCCGCAAGGCAAGACCGCCCGCTCGGCGCGCCCCGCTCCGCGCCCCGTCCCGAAGCAGGCGCGCGCATCGCGGCGAAGGCGGCCCGGACGATGCTGCTTCGGACCGCCGCGCTCGCCGTCCTGTTCGCGGCGCTCGCCGCGCTCGTCACGTACCTCGTCGATCCGCTGCAGTTCTATCACAAGCCGTTCGGCTACCGGCCGTTCTTCTCGTCGGAGCAGCGGTACCAGAATCCGGGGCTCGCGCTGCATTACGACTACGACACGATCATCGTCGGCACGTCGATGACGGAGAACTTCCTGCCCTCCGAGGTCGGCCGGGCGCTCGGCGGGCATGCGCTCAAACTGTCCATCCGGGGCTCCACGGCGGACGAACAGTACAAGATCGCGAAGCTCGCCATCGATACGGGCAAAGTGAAGCAGGTGCTCTGGGGGCTCGATTATTTCGCCCTGAAGAACGGCGATCAGGAAGCGGCCGGCCCGTTTCCCGACTACCTCTACGACGGCAGCCGCTGGAACGACTACCGGTACCTGCTCAATTACAGCGTGTACGGGCCGTTCTTCAAGGAGATCGCCAAGACGCTGACCGGCTCCGGCCCGCAAAGCCTGGAGACGCTCTATAACTGGAACGGCAGTGTGCGCTTCGGCAAGGCGGCCGTGCTGCAGGATTACCGGTCCGCGCAGCAGGAGGAGACGTACTTCGGCTTGAACGAGGAGCCGCTCGAGGTCATCCGGCGGAACTTCGACGAACGCGTCCTGTCGCTCGTCCAGGCGCATCCGGAGGTGCGGTTCACGTTCTACTATCCGCCATACAGCGTGCTGCGCGAAGCGGTCTGGGCGCAGACGAACGAGACGCGCTACCGGAACCAGCTGGACATGGCGGTCTGGATGTTCCAGCGGTTTGACGCGCTGCCGAACGCCCGGGTGTACGATTTCCGGACGGCCGGCGAGTGGACGTACGACCTCGATCTCTACAAGGACATCTCGCATCACAGCCAAGCCGTCAATTCGGCGATCGCCGCGGCGATCGGCAAGGACGATCCGCGCTTCCGCATGACGGCGGCGAACGCGCAGTCGTTCTCCGCCGAGCTCGCGGAGCAGGTGCGCACGCTGGCGCTGACCCCGGCGGGCGATCCCGTGAGCGCGAGCGTCGCCGTAGTCGCAGGCTCGGACGCGGGCGAGGGACTCGCGGCGATGGCGGCGGCGCCGGGCCAAGACGCGTTCACGAGCCGCATCGTGCCCGGCGACGGGGAAATGCTCGTGCCCGCGAAGGAAGCGGCGGCCGCGCTCGGCGCGACGTTCGACTGGAATCAGGCCGCGAAGACGCTCGTCGTGGCGCGCGGAGGGAAGCGCGTCGAGCTGACCCTGGACCGCGCGGAGGCCGTGGCCGACGGCCGTCCCGCCGAGCTGCCGTATCCCGCGCGGCTCGCCGGGGGCCGGACGCATGTGCCGATCGTGCGGCTCGCGGAGCTGCTCGGGCTCGGCGTCCGCACCGAGCGGCCGAACGCGTGGAGCGTGCGGTATGTCGTGGAGGCCGGAGGCGCGGAGTAACCGCTTGTCCGCCTCACGCTCCCTCCGTGCCGAACGGCGCAGAAAAGACCTTGAGGCCCGCAAGCCTCAAGGTCTTTTCCTGTTTTCATACTGTCGCTTAGTGCCCGCCGGACGTCGTACCCGTCGTGCCCTTGCCATCAGCCGTCCCGTTCGCGTCCGTCGTCTTCGGATGCGGCGTACCGTCGAGACCGACGTATTCGTCGTACGCGTCGAAAATTTTGCGTGCGATCGGCGCGGCGCCGTAGGCGCCGAAGCCGCCGTCCGGCACGACGACCGCCACGGCGAGGACGGGATCCTTGGCCGGGGCGAGCGCGATGAACACGGAGTTTTCGACCTTCTTCCGGTCGCCGACGTCCTGCTCGGACGTCCCCGTCTTCCGGAGGAAGTCGTACTTGAAGCCTTCGAAGCCCTGCACGGATACGCGGCTCATGCCGTCGTCGATTTCGTCCCAATAGGCTTTCGGGAACGTCACGGTGTTCAGCACCTTCGGCGTGAAGCCTTGCACGACTTTGCCGTCCTGGTCGACGATCTTGTCGACGAACTGCGGCTGCAGCCGCTTCCCGCGGTTGCCGAGCATGGCGGCGTACTGCGCGAGCTGCAGCGTCGTGTATTTAGCTTGCTGCCCGAACGACGCCCGGATCAGCGCGGACTGCGGACTCGCGTTTTCGGACTCGTGGTAGTAATCGATAACGCCTTTGCTTTCGCCCGGCAGGCCGCTCTGCGTGGTCACGCCGAGGCCGAACTGCTTCATGTAGCTGTCCCACACGTCCACGCCTTTAGCGCCTTTGTACTTCTGGTACAGCTTGTTGCCGATCTCGGACGCCATGAATGTATTGGACGAGTGCGCGATCGCGTCGGCGGGATCGATCGTGCCGTACGCGTGGCCCTGCGAATCGTGGATCGCGACCTGGTAGCCCGCTTTGCCGAAATAGAACACGCCCGTATCCTGATAGAGCGTGCGCGTCGTGATCAGGCCTTCGTTCAAGCCGAGCAGGACCGACAGCGGCTTCTGCGTCGAGCCGAGCGGCACCATCGACGACGGATGGCGGTTGCGTTCCTTCTCGTCTTCGTACGGCGGATAGGCCTGGCGGATCGTGCCGTTCGCCTGGAAATACTGGATAGCCTTCAGATCCTCCGTGCTGATGGAGCCGCCGGCCCAGACGTTCGGATCGTAGTCCGGCATGCTCGCCATCGCGGTGATTTTGCCGGTCTTCACTTCCATCGCGACCGCGTAGCCCGTCGTCGCGTCCGCGCCGTCCCGCCACGAGCCCGTCGTCGCGTGCTTCATGAAATCCAGATGGTCCATGATCGCCTGCTGCGTCAGCATTTGCACCCGTTTGTCGATCGTCAGGTACAGGTTGTCGCCCTTGACCGGCACGGTGACCGTCGGCGGGCCGACGATCGTGTTCTGCGCGTTGACCGGATATGTCTTGATGCCGTTTTTGCCGCGCAGCTTGTCCTGGTACATGTACTCGAGCCCGTCGACGCCGACGTCCTCGTCATCCAGGTACCGCTGCTGGCTGTCGTTATTTTCATCGATGTCCTTGTACTTGGTCATCGTCTCCCGCACGCCACGGTATTTCTTCAAATAACCGATCAGCTGGACCGCCACGTCGTCCTTGTCGTAGTTGCGGACGCTCTCTTCGACGACGTCGATGCCGGGATACGCCTCGCGGTTCTCGGCGAAGTAGGCGATCTCGGTCTCGGACAGTCCGAGCTTGATCCGGCGCGGCACCGAGTACGTGTTCTGGATATGGTCCATGTCCATCCGCTTCTTGATCTCGGCGAGCGAGATGGCTTGCTCCGGCTTCCCGTACTTCGTGAACACGTCGAGCAGGCGCTGGGCCAGCTTGTCGGCGTCCGCCTTCTTGAACTTCGACGGAATCGTGAAGTACAGCGACTGCGTCGACGTGGAGTAGGCGAGCGGCGTGCCCTGCGAATCCAAGATGTTGCCGCGGATCGGCGGGATCTGAACCTTCCGTGTGCTGTTCTTGTCGAACTGCGCCTGCAGCGTCGGACCGTCGACGAACTGCAGGATCGCGAGCCGCACGATCAAAATGCTGAATAATAGAAACGTCGCGCCGAAGAAAATGTTCAGGCGCAAGGTGAATGAGCTCCGGTTGCGGGCGGCATGTTCCTTGTGGTCGTCTTGCTGTTTCATCCGTGCACTCCTCTTACCCCAAAGTCTATCCGGTATGTATTCGCGATTCTCCGCGCGATTTCCTGTCGTTTAAGGAAACGGAAACAAAATCGCCACAACTTCGCCGGATGCCCAATGATCAACTCTTTTTACCCGCGGATGGCGGCGTTGAAACGGGAAGGCGGAAATAATGTATTTCGGCCGGGTTCCGGCGGCTTCTTGCACGGTCAAACGTCCCGTTCGCCCCGTGAAGGTGATCCGGTCACCTTCTTACATCGCAAGACGTGCCGTCCACCCTCTTGAAGGTGTCCCAGTAACCTTCTTGTATCGCAAGACGTGTCGTCCGCCAAACGAGAGCTCGAGTCGACTCGACTCGGCTCCGCTCGTCCCCAGTCCACGCGGAATGCAAAAAACGCTCTGCGGACGGCAGTCCCCGCAAATCGCGGGGACCACCGTCCGCAGAGCGCCGAAAGTAAGCCGGCGGTCACGCCTGCGTCCGCAGCGCCGACGCCTGCTTCGCGATGCGCAGCGCCATGAGCGCGGCGATGAGGCAGATGAAGCCGGCGGTCACGAACGTCGTCGAGTACGTGCCGGTGATCTGGCGGACCAGCCCCGCGCCGTAAGCTGCAGTCGACGCGCCGACTTGGTGGGCGACGACGACCCAGCCGAACACCATGCCGGCCCGTTCCTTGCCGAACTCCTGCGCTGCGAGCCGGACGGTCGGCGGCACGGTGGCGATCCAGTCGAGGCCGTAGAACACCGAGAACACGACGAGCATCGCCGGCGTCGCGTCCAGCGCGAACGGCAGGAAGATCAGCGACAGCCCGCGCAGGCCGTAGTACCAGAACAGCAGCTTGCGGGAGTCGAACCGGTCCGTGAACCAGCCCGAAAGCGTCGTGCCGACGAGATCGAACACGCCCATGAACGCGAGCAGCCCCGCCGCCGTCACTTCCTCAATGCCGTGGTCGCCGCAGGCGGCGATCAGATGCGTGCCGATGAGGCCGTTCGTCGAGAAACCGCAGAAGAAGAACGTGCCGGCAAGCAGCCAGAACGTCTTGTTCTTCACCGCGTCGCGCAGCGTCAGGAGCGGCGTCAGAAAGATGCTGCCCCGGAACGGCTCGGGCTCGACGACCTCGTCCGTGCCGTAAGGGGCGGCCCCGACGTCGTACGGATGATTGCGCATGAACAGCGCGACGACGGCGAGCAGCAGGAGAATGACGCCGACAGCCGTGAACATCGCGTACCGCCAGCCTTCGTGCACCGTCACGCGAGCGAGCAGCGGCAGAAACAGCAGCTGGCCCGTCGCCGCGCTCGCAGTCAGGATGCCGACGACCAGCCCCCGGCGCTGGACGAACCAGCGGTTCGCCACGGTGACGCCGAGCACGTTCGCCATCATCCCAGTCGCGAGCCCGGAGACGACGCCCCACAGCAGTTCGTACTGCCACAGCTGCGTCATGAGCGGCGTAACCGACATGCTGGCGGCCAGCACCGCCAATGCGATAACCATGACGCGCCGAATGCCGAATTTGGCGAGCAGCGCCGCCGAGAACGGCCCGACGAGGCCGTAGAGGAAGATGCCGACCGAGATGACGCCGGATATCCCGCTGCGATCCCAGCCGAACTCCGTTTCGAACGGCACGATCAGAATGCTAGGCATCGACCGGATGCCCGCCGAGACGAGCAGCGCGGCGAATGCGACGAGCACGACAACCCAACCATAATGGAATGAGGATGATTTTGGGGGTGGATGCAAGACAGCACGCTCCGTTTCGAATATACTCGAGGCCGATGGCGCCAAAAGCCGGCGGCGAAGCTTCGGTCTTTCAGGCTGAAGAAGCCCATCGGCCTCGGTTTTTTATTTTGTATGTACAACAAATATATGTGCCGAGAGCGCGGTTGTCAATCCGTTTTGTGAATCGAATTTCCATTATATGATCCGTTCGCATGCCGGCGTCCGGTCGCGCCGCCTGCCGGCCGACATCCCCGGCCAACCGCCCGGGCGGAAACCGCCCGCCCAATACGGCGCAAAGACCCGCGCCGCATCCGGCCGGGTCCTCGGAGTCGCGCCGGGAACCCGGACGCGGCTACAGCTTGCCGGGATTCAGCAGGCTGAGCGGATCGTTGACGAGCTTTTGGCTGCGCATGCGGCCGATCGCGCCGCGGCCGCCGTCCTCGAGCATCCACGTGTGCGGATCGAAGATGGCGACGCCAATCGATCTGAAGAACGCGATGATCTCATAGAGCCGTTCCTCCGCCTTGAAATAGACGACCGGCAGCGCCGTCGGCACGAGCGTGCCGCCGCTCAGCATCCATTCGAAATGGAGCAGCACCTCGTCGCCGTACGCCGCTTTGACGGCGCGAATCTGCTCGAGGTACCGGTCCGGCGCGAAGCCGGCCTGCAGGTACGTCCAGGCGGGATCGGCCTTAATCGCCCACAGCGTCGTATGGTTCCACGTGAAGTCGGACACGCCGATCGTCTTGCGGTACTGCGCCGCCGGAATAACGTGGCCGAGCCGGCCGCCGAACGACTCGGCCAGCTTCGCCGCCATGCCGGCCGCGGGCTCGGCGATCTCGGTCAGCACCGCGGCCCGCGCGGGCTCCAGCGCCTTGGCGAGCGGTTTGAAGAACGACGGCAGCGGCCACTCCATCGGGCTGACGAGCCGTTTCGGCACCGATTCTTCGCGGGCCAGCGCTTCGCCGAAGCGCATCGACGCCTCGAAGCCGTCGAACTGGAACACGGCCTGCGCCCACTCCGTCCGCGGCGCCAGAGGGATCGTCACCTCCGTCATGATGCCGGTCGTGCCGTAGTTGTGAATATAGTCGAACAGCTCGCCGCCCTTGACGACGAGCCGCCGCGGCGTCTCTTCGAGCGTGTACACGACTGCCTCCAGCACATTGCCGTCCCATAGATTGCCCCACGTGACGGAGCCGATGCCGCCGGAGCCGCCGCTGACGAAGCCGCCGACGGTCGCCTTCACGTACGTGCTCGGATAGATGCGCAGTTCCTGGCCCTGCTCGCGGGCCGACTTATCCAGCGTGCCGAGCCGTACGCCGCTCTGCGCGCGGGCATAACCGTCTCCGATCTCGACGATGCGGTCGAGGCCGCTCAGGTCGAGGACGATGCCGCCCTCGAGCGGAATCGCCTGGCCGTAGTTGCCGGTCCCCGCGCCCCGCGCCGTCACGGGCACCCGCATCCGGTACGCGAGCGCCAGCGCGGCGGCGACGTCCTGCTCGGTCTTCGGCACGACGATCGCGTCGGCTTTCTTATCCTTCAACCGTAGGTCCAATACCGGCGAATACCAATAATAATCCTTCGACAGTTTCTCGACGGATTCGGCGTCCGTCAGCACGAGGCTCTCGCCGAGCGATTTCAGCATGTCCGCCTTCCACGCGGTCGTTTCCATCTGGCATCCCTGCCTTTCGATTGTATGGTGCACGGCTGTATGGTGCACGGCTGTATGGTGCACGGCTGTATGGTGCACAGCGCCAGCACGGGCCTAGGGCTCCGCGCCGGGCCGCGGCGGCTATTCCGCGGCGACGGGATTCCGCAGCGGCGCGAAGCCGCCGAGCCGGCATTCAACGACGTCGCCCGCCCGCAGCGGGACCGAGCCCGGCGTGCCCGTCATGATGACGTCCCCCGGCTGCAGCGTCATCATCGCCGAGAGATACGCGACGATGCGCGGAATCGAATAGATCATCCGGCTGACTTCCGTCCGATACGCCGCCTCGCCGTTCAATACCGTCTCCACGGTCCATGCCTCCGGCGCCGGGCATTCGTCCGCGGTGACGAGCTCGGGGCCGAAGCTGAAGAACGTATCGTAGCATTTGGACCGGCCCAAAAACCGCGGATTGCGCGCGTGAACGTCCTGCGCCGTCATGTCGAGCGCCGGCGTGAAGCCGGCGATCACGCGCATCGCGTCGGCTTCGGCGACGTATTTGCACGTCCGGCCGATGACGATGCCGATCTCCGCTTCCGCCGTGATCCGCTCCGGTCCCCGCGGCAGCACGATCGCGTCGCCGTGGCCGATGAGGCTCGTCGCCGGCTTCATGAAGCAGATCGGCTCGCCGTCCGGCGGAGTCACCGCCATCGCCTCGGCCTTCTCCGCGTAATTGGCGCCGATGCCCCATATTTTCGGCGGCGTTCGCAGCGGCGGCGCGACCTTGGCGATCGCGTACGGAGTCGCCTCGAGCGCGCCGACCTGCGCCGCGCCGCCCTCGCGGTACCACGCGTTCAGCGGCGCGACCTCCTCCTTGGCCAGCAGGCCGGCGACCGTACTGCTCCAGGCGCTGCCGGACGCGGCGTTCAGCGTCTCCAGCAGCACGTAGCCGCCGTCCGCCGCGATCGCCGCCCGTTCGGCGCTGCCGACGTTCACCGATGCCAGTTTCATGCCGCTCGCTCCTTTCCCCTTGGACTGCTTAAGCTTCGATCCGCTTCCGCTCCAAATCCGCCAGCTTGAATGTGCACAGCTCCATTAGGGCCTTCGCCAGCGTGCCGGCGACCCGGTCGAGGATCAGCCGGCCCTTCTCCGCCGTCGCGATCGTGGCGTCCCCGGCAATGCCGCTGGCCGATATATCCGCCATCCGCCAGGCGAAGCGGATCTTGCCCTCCAGCGTCAAAAATTCAAAGCCCGCCATCTCCGGCACTTCCTTGACCGCGAATTCATCCAGCACCCAATCCGGCTTTATCGCCTTCACGAGCGACGTCTCGTAGTCGCCGCCGTGGATGCCGTACTCCAGCTCTTCCTCCGCGATCAGCCCCTCCGCTCCGCCGAGGCTGCCCGGACTCAGATAGAACACCGTCAGGCCGCAGCGAATGCGAATCTCCCGCGCGGCCATGTTGAGCAGGTCGACGTTGCCGCCGTGCGTGTTGAACAGCAGCAGCCGCTCGAAGCCGCTCAGCTTCAAGCTCTCGGCGATATCGAGCACGATGCCCTGCAGCGTCGCCGCCGACAGCGATATCGTGCCCGGCAGGCCGAGATGCTCGTTGCTCTTGCCGTACGGCACCGGCGGCAGCAGCCATACCGGCGCGTCCGCGTCAAGCCGCTCGAGCGCGGCGGTCAGCGTCGCTTCCCCGATCAGCGTGTCCGTCAGCACCGGCAAATGCGCCCCGTGCTGCTCCACCGCCCCGATCGGCAGAATGACGAGCGCGTCCTCCTTCGGCAGCTCCTTCACCTGCTTGCTGGTCAGCCGCGGCAGGAAGCGCCGCTCCCAGGCGATGCCCTCATAGCGTGCAAACATAGTTGCTCCCCCTTATCCGTTCCGTTGTATGCGCCCTTCGCCAGCAGCGCCTGGCATGCCCGCAGCGCCCGCAGTCGGCACGCCGGCCGTGCCGTTCAGGCCGGCCGCGGCCGGGAAGGCCGCGCGAGGCTGCGTTTGGGACGCGTCCGCACGAGCCGATCGACCCAGCGCAGCAGCGGCAGATCCATCCCGGCGCCGGCGATGAACGACACGGCGACGGGTACGCCGCCGACCTCGCCGGCCGGCACCGTCACCTGCGGGAAGCCGCTCAGCCCCGCGATGCAGGACAGCTGCATCGTCCGGATCCGGAGCTGCTCCAGCGCGTCGCCCGACGTCCCGATGCGCGGCGCGACGCTCGGCAGCGTCGGCACGACGAGCAGCCGGCCGCGCCCCAGCAGCGCCTCCATGGCGGCCCGGATGCGCAGCCGGTCCTCCGCGCGGCGCTCATAATCGCCTTGCTTCAGCGTGGCGGACCAGGCGAAGCGCTCCGCGATGCCCGGTCCGAAGCGCGGCCGCTCCCGCCCGATCCAGCCGCCGTGCTCGCGCCAGATCTCGTACCCTTGGATCGTCCGGAACGTATCGAACCAGACCGGCAGTCCTTCCGGCGCCGCCGTCACCCATTCGCCCCGGTCCACGCCCGCCCCGGCGGCCGCCAGCCAAGCCAGCAGCTGCCGCCGGCAGGCGTCCTCGGCCAGGCTCCACGCGTCCGCGGCGAACAGCAGCCCGTCGCCGAAGCCGGGCTCCTCGCCTTCGGCAGCGGTCCCGCCGCCCAGCAGGGCGAGCCCGACGTCGAGCAGCGTCCGGCTGCCGGAGGCCATCCAGCCGACCGTGTCGAAGCTCGCGGAGAGCGGGATGACGCCGCCCATCGGCACGGCGCCGTGCGACGGCCGGATGCCGAACACGCCGCAGTACGCCGAAGGGATCCGGACGGAGCCGCCCGTGTCCGTGCCGACCGCGAAATCGGCCGTCCCCGAAGCCGCCGCGACCGCTGAGCCGCTCGACGAGCCGCCGGGAATGCGGTCGACCGCGCGCGGATTGACCGGCGTGCCGAAGTGGTGATTTTCCCCGTTCAAGCTGAACATCAGCTCGTCGGTATGCGTAATGCCCCGCAAGCGGGCGCCCTGTCCGAGCAGCAGGTCGATGACGGGGGCGTTCGCGGCGGACGGGCCGTGCGTGCGGTGCCAGTCGGGATTGCCGGCCGTGTTCGTCCAGCCCGCGAGCCCGAACACGTCCTTCACCGCGAATGTCCGCCCCTGCAGTACCCCCGTGCCGGAAGGTCCGGCCGCGAAATCTTCGTTCACGTAAGCGTGCCAATGATCGACCATGTCCGATTCCTCCATCCGTTCGTCGATGCCCCGGGCAAGCGGGCTAACGCGGCTGCAGCGCGCCGTTCAATACCGCGAGATCGGCCTCGTCGAGCGACGCTTCCGGCCCTGCCTTGATAAGGTCGGAGAACGCTTCGTCCGGCACCATCGTCGTCAGCACGTACAGCCGGCCGCGTCCCGTGTTGCGCACCTGGTGGCTGCTGCCCGGCGGCACGATAAAGAACGACCCTGGCCGGATCGGCATCTCCATCTCCCCGACGATCGCGGCGCCTTCCCCCGCCAGCACGTAGAAGTATTCCACCGCCGCGGCGTGCACGTTCGGCGGCGTCTGCCCGCCCTCGTCGAAGATTTCCACCACCGACACGAACGGCGCCTGCGTGCCGTCGCACAGCAGCACGAATTTGTTCGTGTCCCGCGGCGAGATTTTCCGGACCGGACAATCCGCGTAATGGCCTGCGATCAATCCCGGTATGCTCATACTCATCGTTGCTCCACCTCTCGTAAGCCCGCCTCCAGCGCGGCGGCCAGTTCGGCCGATTCCGCGACGAAGCCGTAGCATTGCTTGATATTGTAGATCGCGCCCTCCGCGCAGTACGCGGGCGAGCTCGTCGCGCAGCAGTCCGCGAGCAGGACGACGTCGTAGCCGAGGCAGCCCGCGTCCTGAAGCGTGTGCATGACGCACTGGTCCAGGTTGACCCCCGCGAAGAGCAGCGTGCGAATGTCCAGGTTCCGTAAGATGCTGTCGAGCGGCGTGTCCCAAAATCCGCTCATCCGGTATTTGTCCACGCGGACGTCCTCCGGCTCCGGCCGAAGGCCGTCCACGAGCGCCGCGCCCCAGCTGCCCTTCTCGAGCACGCGGGAGCCGTTCGCCGGGAGCGGATCGCCGATGCCGACGCTCGCCCCGTCCGGATTGTACACGTGCAGCACCGACGGGCTCAGATTGAGCCGATCCGGCCGGTTGCCCCAATTGAGCCAGACGACCGGCACGCCCGCCGCGCGCAGCGCCGGCAGCAGCCGGTTCAGCGGCTCAACCGGGGCCAGCAGCGGCGACGTGTCGACGCCGATGGAATCGAGCCACCCGCCCGGCGCGCAGAAGTCGTTCTGCATGTCGACGACGACGATCGCCGTCCGCGCGAGATCGAGCGTCAGCCGCTGCGGCAGCGCCGCGATCTCGGCCCCTTCCCGCGCGGACGGAGCGCCGCCGGCGTCTCCGCGCAGATCCACATGCGTCCCGGAGACGCGCCAAGCCCGCTTGCGATTGCCTAACCGATGCATCGGCATCCCTCTCTTCCTCCATGATCGCCCGCGCCGCATCGCAGCCGCGCCGGCGCCTAATGCTTCAGCAAGTGCGACACGTGGCGCACGTGCTCGCCGAACTCCGGCGACGTCCGGAACTCGTCGTCCCGCGGGAACGGCGCCGGAATGTCGATGACGTCGGAGATTTTGCCCGGCCGCGGCGTCATGACGACGACCCGGGTCGAGAGGAAGACGGCCTCGAACACGTTGTGCGTGATGAAGAGGACGGTCATCTTTTGATCCTGCCGCCAGATCTTCAGCAGCTCGTCTTGGAGCGTCTGCCGGGTGATCTCGTCGAGCGCGCCGAACGGTTCGTCCATGAGCAGCAGCTTCGGCCGGGAGATGAGCGCCCGCGCGATGGAGACGCGCATCTTCATCCCGCCGGACAGCTGGCGCGGCAGCACCTTCAGGTAATCCTTCAGGCCGACCAGCTCCAGCACCCGCTCGCCCTCCTCGAGCCGCTCCTTCTTGGGCACGCCCCGCAGCTTGAGCGGCAGCGTCACGTTGTCGATCAACTTCGACCACGGCAGCAGCGTATGCTCCTGGAACACGAAGGCGATCTCGCTCTGCCGCCGCGCCTCCTTCGGCGTCGTGCCGAGCACCTCGAGCCGCCCGCCCGTCTGGCCGGTGAGGCCCGCGATCATATTGAATATCGTCGACTTGCCGCAGCCCGACGGGCCGACGAAGCACAGAAACTCGCCCTCGCCCGCCGTCAGGTTGGCATGCTGCACGGCGACCGTGCCGTTCGGGTACGTCTTGCCGACGTCCTGCAAGCGGATCAGCGCGTCCGTCGCATGGCTGATGGCGGGCGCCGCCGCGGTAGAAGACATCTGCATCGTGGAAAGAAAACTCATGTCGGTACTCTCCTTTGCGCGTTATTGGCCTGACCGTATGCCGCTTTGCTTCAGCGCTGCCGCGGCCCGCGCGACCCGCAGGCCGAGCCGGCCCGCCATCCGAAGCTCCCGTTCGTCCGGCGCGAGCGAGCTGTCCGGCCCCGCCAGCGTAGACGCGCCGTAGGGCGAGCAGCCGATGGCGTCGGCCGTCAGGTATTCCGGATTCTCCGAATACGGCAGCCCGACCATGATCATGCCGAAATGGAACAACGGCACCATGGACGTCAGCAGATTCGCCTCATGGCCGGTATGGATCGACCCGGCGCTCGTGATCAGCCCGGCCGGCTTGCCCTCGAGGCCGCCGTCCGCGCACAGCTCGCTCGCGAACTCCAGGAACAGCTTCACCTGCGCCGGCATGGAGCCGAAGTACGTCGGGAAGCCCCAGACGATGCCGTCGGCCCAGCGCAGGTCGTCGTTCGTCGCGACCGGCACCGGCTGCTGCGCTTCTCGGGACGCCTCGTACTTGGTGAACCGGTCTACCGTCCGGAACTTGCCGGACAAGGCGCTCTCTTCCCGCTTCTTGTGCTTGTCGAGGTACGGCGTGCGGTTGCGCTCGGATTCCAGCTCGGGAATCCGGGCGACCCGCGCCTCGCAGCCCGCCAGCTCCCCGGCTCCCCGCGCGGCGGCGAGCGCCATGTCGTACACGTGGCCGTAGGCGCTGTAATACACGACGAGCAGCTTCGTCATCGCGGCTCCTCCTTCGGCTTACGACTTGGCGAGGGCAGCCGGCCGGCCGAACGCCAGCCGCTCCGCCGCCTCGCCCATCCGGCGGTCGAGCTCCGGCAGCGCGAAGCCGCTTCGCTTCGCCGCCAGCTTGAGCCAGCGGCCGCCGCGGAACACCCAGCGCCGCTCGGGCACCATCGTGAACAGCTCCTCCGGCGTCGCGCCGTCGATTACGACGAAGTCCGCGTCGTTACCCGCTTCGACGCCGTAGCCTTCGAGCCCGAGAATCGCCGCCGGAATCTCGGTGATCATGCGGAGAATCGTCCGCAGGTCGGCCGGCCGCCCCATGTGCGCGGCGTACGCCGTGATGAGGCCGATCTGGAGCAGGTCGCCGCGGCCGAACGGATGGAACGGGTCGTGGATGTTGTCCGAAGCCGTCGCGAGCGCGATGCCCGCGGACAGCAGGTCCTTCACCCGCGTCACGCCCCGCCGGACCGGGAAGCTGTCTCGCCGGCCCTGCAGGTACAGGTTCGCGCCCGGCAGCGTGACGGCGTACAGCTTGGCGGCTGCCATCCGTTCGATCAACCTGCAGGCGTCCGCGTCGTTCATCGCGGCGAGCGAGCACAGATGGTCGACCGTGACGCGGCCGGACCAGCCGTAATCGATCGTCCGCTGCGCGATATGGGACACCGTCCGCTTCTCCGGGTCGTCGCTCTCGTCCGTATGGAAGTCGAGCGGCAGATCGTACTTCTGCGCGAGGCCGAACAGCGTATCGATGTCGGATTCCCACGTCGCGGACATATGCGCCGCGGTGCCAACGCCGGTGACGCCCATGCGGAGCGTCTCCTCCAGCACATCGAGATGCCCTTCCTCGAACCGGTACATCGGCGCGAGCGGGAACAGCTCCAGCTTCACGTACGGCTTCAGCTCCGCCTGCGCCTCGAGCGCCGCCTCGATCGTCCGCAGCGCGACGTCCGCGCCCCACCGGACGTGGATGTCGAGATGCGTGCGGATCGCGGTCGTGCCGAACGCGACGGCCTGCAGCGCGGAGCGGACGATCCGCGCCTTAATCTCGTCCTTGGAAAACGCGTGCACGGCGTTGGAATAGTTGTTCACCGCTTCCTCGAGCGTGCCCGACACATTGCCCACCTGCGGCAGGCAAAACGACTTGTCGAGATGCATATGCGCGTCGACGAGGCCCGGGAGCAGCACCTTGCCGCCGAGATCGACAACCGTGCCGGCGGCCGGAGCGCCCCTCAGTTCGTCGATGGGCACGGCGCCCGGCACGTCCGCGGTTCCCGGCTGCGCCGCGACGTCCGTCCATAAGCCGTCCCGGACCGTCAGCGCATACAGATGCGCCTCGTCCCGCAGCGGCAAGCTTGCGTTGATCAGCTTCCACTCGTTCGTCATATACTCGCAGCTCCTTTCGTAATCGCAGCTCTCGATCTCGATGGTCGAGACCCGTCCAGACAAAATCACACTCCCGCCGGCGTCAATCTTCCGTCACCGGCAGCTCGATCCACGATTCCATCCCGGCGCGGCTCTTCACGGCCACGACGGCGATCGTGAGGTCGCTCTCCTCCGCCCGGCGGGCATCGTGCAGCGGAATGCCGTTCGGATGGCGGATGAGCGCCGGGAACGCGCTGCCCGTTAGCTCGAGCCGGATGGCCGAGCCGGGCTGGAACGTCGCGGCGATCGGCCGCATGACGATGCGCGCCCGGCACCAGCCGTCGTTCCGGCCGATCTCCGCCCGCCCGACGGACAGGAACCGGGCGGTGCCGTCCGGCTCCAGCATCGACAGGATGGCCACGAGATCCGTCGGCCCTTCCATCGACTGGACGCACGCGTTCACGACCGGCGCGCCCAGCACGGCGACGGTTTCCGCGAGCGGCTCGCCCGTGTAGACGAGAATTTCCGTCCGGTCCTGGATGCCGCTGCGGTCCGCCGGCACATAGCCGGCGAGCGGCATCGGCAGCCGCGCGTCGTACACGAACACGTCCGGCGCCGCCTCGCCGTCCGGCGCCGTCTCCGTCAGCCGTCCGCCGCCGAGCGCCCCGTTGGCCGGCTTCGCCGAGCCGCTCAGCAGCCATTTGCGGCCGCCGCCGGCCTGTTCCGGGTACGCCTCAGCCGTCTTCCACGCCCGCGCCTGGAGATCGAAGTACCGGACGGCCGGCTCCTCATACAGACCGTTGTCCCGCTCGCCCTTCAGCCAGTAATCGAACCACCGCGCCTGCTTCGCGTGCATGTCGCCGTCCGCTTCGGGCCCGTGGTCGACGCCCCCGGCCTTGCGGCCCCACGGGATGTGGACCCACGGCCCAATCTCGAGCCGGTGGAACAAGTCCGGCGTCCGCGCGGGCGCCGTCTCCTGCAGCGCCTGGTACGACTGCACCGTGCCCTCGAGCAGAAAATCGTACCACCCGCCGATATGGAACGCCGGAATCGGGCTGCGCAGGAACGCGGGCAGCCAATTGAGCGACAGCCAATAGGCGTCATACTCCGGCCGGTTGACCCAGTCGAAGTAAGCCGGGCAGTACCGCTCCAGAATCGGATGGCGGTCGTTCACGGGCAGATGCCGCAGCATCGCGTCGGGACTCGCCATGATCCGCGAGCACGCCTGCTCCGCCTCGAGGTCGCCGGCCCGCCGAGCGGAATCCCGCGCCAGCTGGAACGCCCAGATCAGCATGCCGCTCGAGAAGCTCCCGTGCGGATAGGCCCAGCGGTGCACGTCTCCGGCCGTCATGCTCGGGACGATCGTCTTCAGCGCCGGCGGGCGAAGCGAGGCGGCCGCCCACTGGGTGATGCCCTGGTACGAGAAGCCGTACATGCCGACCTTGCCGTTCGCGTACGGCAGCTTCGCTGCCCATTCCACCGCGTCGCAGCCGTCCTCGGCTTCGTGGACGAACGGAACGAACTCTCCTTCGGAATCGCCTCTCCCCCGCACGTCCTGCACGATGACCATGTAGCCCCGCGAGGCGTACCACACGGGATGCGCGTGGCTGACCGTCGAGGCGATCTTGCGGCCGTACGGCTGGCGCAAGAGCAGCACCGGGTAGTCCCCGGACTCCTCGGGCAAATAAATATCCGCGTATAGATTCACGCCGTCCCTCATCGTGCAGGGAACGTTGCGTTTTACGACCACGTCGCCGAATCGCATGGGCGCTCCTCCTCTGTCTGTGATTCGGCCTGCCGGTCCGGCCGGCTACCAACCGACCGCTTGACCGTCGCTGCGGGGATCCGCGCCGCCTTGGCGAAAGCCCCGCTCGTCGATCCGTATCGCGTGTGCGTGGCCGACGGCGCCGTCGTAAGCGGCCACCGCGCGGACGAGATGCCCCGCCTGCGCGAGCTCGCGGCGTACCGCCTCCGGCACGCGGCTTTCGATCCGCAGCTCCTGCGACTCGTCGCCCCAGGTGCGGCCCCACACCCAGCGCGGGGCGTCGACCGCCGCCTGCGGATCCATGCCGTAATCGGCGATCCGGGTCAGCAGCGCGCACTGCGTCTGCGGCTGGCCCTCGCCGCCCTGCGTGCCGTAGAGCAGATACGGGACGCCGCCCCGGCAGGCCATGGCCGGCATGAGCGTGTGGAACGTCCGCTTGCGCGGCTCCAGCGTATTGACGTGCGCCGGGTCGAGCGAGAAGTACGAGCCGCGGTTCTGCAGCAAAATGCCGGTATCGCCCGCCGTTACGCCGGAGCCGAATTCGAAATACAGGCTCTGGATGAACGAGACCGCGTTGCCGTCCCCGTCCATGACCGCCGCGTACGCGGTGTCGCTGCCGAGCGGCTCGGACGCGAGCGGGAGCGCTCTGGCCGGATCGATCCGGCTGGCAAGCTCCGCGCAGTACGCGCCGGAGATGAAGCGGTCCACCGGAATCGCCGCGAAGGCGGGATCGGTCAGCCATTCGTCCCGGTTCTTGAAAGCGAGCTTCAGCGCTTCGATCTGCAGATGGTAATACGCGAACGAGCCGTGCGCGACGGGACCGCCTTCGCCGAAGCCGAAGCGCTCCACGATCTGCGGCGCCATGATGCCGGTGAAGCCTTGCGAATTGGGCGGCGCCTGGTAGAGCGTAAGCCCTTTGTACGAGCCGCGGAGCGGCGCCGTCCACTCGCCCGCATGGTCGGCGAAGTCGTCCTCGCGCAGTACGCCGCCGCGCTTGGCCAGATACTCGGCGATTCGGCGGCCGATCGGGCCTTTGTAGAAGCCGTCGCGGCCGTATTGCGCCAGCTGCTTCAGCGTCCGCGCCAGGTCGCGCTGGACGAACCGCTCGCCCGGCTTGGGCACGGCGCCTCCCGGGGTATAGACGGCCGACGTGTCCGGCATGACGCTGAGCAGCGGGTGGCGCTGCAGCGTGTTTGCGTATTGGTCCCGCGACAGCGGGAACCCCCGCTCGGCGTAGCCGATGGCCGGCTCCAGCGCGTCGGCCAGCGTCAGCGTGCCGTATTCCCGCAGCACCGCGTCCCAGCCGTCGGCCATGCCCGGCACGGTCACGACGCTGCGCACGCCCCGCTGCGGGATGGCGGAGAGGCCGGCGTACAAGCCGCGGTTCGCCAGGCCGCCGGAGCGGCCGCTGGCGTTGTACGCCCGGACTTCGCGGTCGGCGGCGGCGTACGTCAGCCAGAACGCGTCGCCGCCGAGCCCCGTCATGTGCGGGTAGACGACGGCGAGGCAGGCGCTGACCGCGACGGCGGCGTCGAATGCGTTGCCGCCCCGCGCCAGGATGCGCGCCCCGGCCGCGGACGCGAGGTAATGCGGGCTGACGACCATCGTCTTCGCGCCTGTTATCGCCTGCCGCATCGGTACTTCGCCTCCTTCGGGCCGGCGGCTTCGGACAGCCGGCTTCCGGTTTTTTTTCCTTGCCGCCGCGTCAGCCCTCGCGCTTCATCTCGGACTCGTGCCACGAGCTGAGCATCCATTTGGCCAGCAGGTTCACGAGCAGGAAGAACAGGATGCCGAGCAGCGACGCCGACAGCCCGCAGGCGAACAGGTACGGCGTCTTTAGCCGGCCGGCCGCGTACGTGATCGCGTAGCCGAGACCGCCGTTGCCTCCGCCGATGCCGGCGATGTATTCCCCGACGATCGCACCGATGACGGACAGCGTGCAGGAAATTTTCAAGCCCGCCACGATGTACGGAAGCGCGGCCGGGATGCGCAGGCGCCACATCGTCTGCAGCGGCTTCGCGTTGTAGAGATAGAACAGATTGCGCAGGTTGTGTTCCGTGGAATTGAGGCCGATCTGCGTATTGGACAGCATCGGGAAGAACCCGATCAGAAACGCGATGATAACGATGGCCCGGAAGCCGGCGTCGAACCAAATGACGATCAGCGGCGCGACGGCCACGATCGGGATGGTCTGCATGATGATGGCGTACGGATAGACGCTTTCTTCGACGACCTTCGAGCTGGCCATCAGAATCGCGAACGAGATGCCGAGCACGATGCTGAGCAGGAAGCCGAACACCGATTCGAACGCCGTCGTCGACACCGCCGTCCACAGCTCGCGCCGGTTCTCGATCGCCGCCTGCACGATGTCCGACGGCTTCGGGACGAGATAGGTCGGCGCCTGCAGCAGGTAGCAGATCAACTGCCAGCCGCCGACGAACACGATGAACGCCGCGAGCGGCGGCGCCAGCTTCTTGATCAAGGCCGCGAGCGGCCTGCTTCCCCTCCCCGTCCGGTGCTCCAGCCCCCTCGCCAGCCGCCCGGATTCATCGCGGGCGGGGTACATGCCGTCGGGCAACATGCGAGTATTCACGTCTTCCGCTGCCATAATCATGCTCCTTTCGTGATTGAACCGTCATACTCCGCCAGCCGCCGGCGGGCCGGAAGCGAGTCCGGGGACCGCTGCCCCGCCCGCCGCTTCCGCGCCGGCGCACGCGGCTTACTTCTTCGGCAAAAACTCCGTCGTGAACGCCTTCGTCACGTCTTCGTCCTTCGTCAGGACGCCAACGTCCTTCAGCTGCCGCTGCACCTCGGACCAGCGCGCCTCGGTCATGACGCCGGTGCCGAGCGTCGCCGCGTCGCCGCCGAAGGCGAAGTCCATTTCCTTCGCGGCGCTGAACTTCATCATGTCGAGCGACATCTCCGGGTTCTTCTTCTGGATCGCCGGGTTGATCTCGTCGGAATTCGTCTTGTAGTAATCCCAGCCTTTGACCGTCGCTTCGACGAACGCCTGGACCCGGTCGGGATGCTCCTGGATCATCTTCTCCGTCGTGAAGTAGACGCCGGCGTAGATGTTGTAGCCGGAATCCGCGTTCAGCAGCACGCCGTAGTCGACCTTCTCCTGGTCGAGCGTATACGTCTCGGATGTCACGTAGCCTTGCGTGACGGCGTTCTTGTCGTTGATGAAGTTGACGAGCTGGCCGGTATATTTCATTTCCTGCGCGTTGTCGAGGCTGTATTTCTTCTTCATGTACTGCCAGAAATTCGCGGTGGCGGCGACGTACACCTTATGGTCGTTCAGGTCGCCGAAGCCCGCGATGCCGGAATCCTTGTGGTAAAACAGCGCCTGCGGGCTCTTCTGGAATGCGGTCGCGATCGCGACGACCGGAATGCCTTCCTGCCGCGCGACGAGAATATCGTCGCCGTTCGCCATGCCGAACTCGGCCTTGCCGGACGCGACGAGCTGCGTGGCCGAGACGGACGGCCCGCCCGGCATGAGCGTCATGTCGAGGCCGGCGTCCTTGTAGAAGCCCTTCTCCAGCGCCGCGAAGTTGCCGCCGTGCTCCGGCTCGGCGAACCAGTTCAGGATGAGCGTCGTCTTGACCGGTTCCTTCTCCGCCGAGGACGCGTCCGTTCCCGAGCTTGCGTTCGCGCCGGAGCTGGTCGACGCGCTGCCGCCGTCGTTCGGCACTCCGTTGCTGCCGCAAGCCGTCAGCGCCGCCATCGCGGATAAGAGACACACCGACAAGACCGTGCCGCGTTTCGAGAAGCCCGCCGTGCCTTTCGTCGTTTTCATGGTTCCTCGTCCCCCTTTAAAATCCCGTTCGAAATATTCTGACTACAATCTCAGTTTAAGAATCCGCGATGTTCATGTCTAGATTCCTCACATCGATTTGTGCGGAATGCCAAAATAGGCGTACGATATTGGCATGGAGCACAATAATCATTCAGATTTAGCGCTTTCATAAGGAGTTAATATGACATTTACATTACACGTTAGGCTGGCGTTTGCGCTCGTCACGTCCTTTTATGGAAGGATACGCCCTCGGCAAACGACAAAAAACGGCCCCGTCCTCGTCCTCCCGCAAGGACGAATCGTCGGGGCCGCGCTTCGGGCGGCTTGGTCGTATGGGTGCCGGGTTGCGTCATGCGCCGCGCTCGCCTTCTCCGCCGTCCGAGACGAGCTGCCGGCGGAACAGGAACGCGAGCTTCAGCCGCATGAGCACGTTTACTTTCTTGAAATCCACGTCGAGCAGCTCGCTCAGCTTCTCGATCCGGTACGTGGCGGTGTTGCGGTGGATGAACAGCTTCTTGGCCGTCTCGTTCAGCTGGCCGTCGCAGTCGAGGTACGTCTCCAGCGTCTTCAGCATCTCGCCGACGTAGCCCGGCTCCTTGCCGAGCAGTCCGCCGAGCCAGCGCTGGCAGTAGACGCGCATTTTCTCGCGGGACACCGATTCGAAAATCATGGCGAGGTCGAGCGTGTCGTACCGGACGATGCGCTCCTCGACGCCCCATTCGCGGGCGAGGCGGAACGTATTGCGGCACTCGGCGAAGGCGTCCGTCATCTCCTTGGGCTGGCGCTTGCGGGCGCTGATCGCCGCCTTCGGCGCCTGCCGCTCGTCGAGGCCGAGCCCGGCGAGACACGATTCCAGCGCCTCCCGCAGCGTCTCGCCCTCGGGGCCGGCCGCGGCGTCCGACACGACGCAGAACACGCCTTCGTCGACGACGGCGCAGATGCCGTTCAGCGCCTGCATGCGCGCGTTGCCGAGCAGCGAGGCCTTGAGGCCGTTCAGCCGTTCCGAGCGCCGGGCGGTGCCGGCGTCATCGGCGGGCAGGTCGACGAGGGCGCAGAAGTAGCCTTGCGTCAGCCAATCCATTTCCCAGCGCGCCGCGTAGTCCGTCACGGCGTCGGCCGTCACGCCGTTCCGGAGATACTGCTTGATCAGCGCGCCGAAGTCCTTTTGCACCGACAGCTCGAAGTAGTCTTCGTATTTATAGTTCAGATGATGGGAGATGAGTTCGGCGGTTTGGGTGTAGAGCCCTTCTTCGACGGGTGAGAGGAAAGGCCTGGCGTCGAAGAAGTATGCGAAGCCCGTGCAGGCGTCGCGCTTCATGAGCGGAAGGCGCAGCGCCTGGCGGCCCTGGTGCTTGATCCACTTCTTATGGGGCGGCCATGGCCAGCCGTCGGTCAGCCCGTCCGCGGCGATGCCGGGCGAGCCGTGTACGATCTGCCCCCGCGAGCCGACGACGGCGATCGGGCAGCCGATGACGTCCGCCACGGACTCGAAGAGCGAAGGCAGCGATTCCGCCCGCAGCGCGAAGCGCATGAGGCGGATCTGCTTCTCCAGCGCGCCTTCGAGGCGCACGGTGCTGCGCTTCATCTCGGCGTGGAACAAGCCGTTCATTTGGTCGGAGAAGGAGAAGTGGAACGGCAGCGCGATCAGGGGAAAGCCGAGTTCGTCCGCGAGCCGGGTGAGCCGTTCGGGAATCGCCTCCCAGAAGCGGCCGAGCTTGATGCCGAGCCCGGAGGCGCCGCGGCCGTGCAGCTTGGCGATCAGCTCGGACGCCGCGTCCGGGTCGTCCTTGATCAGATACGCCGTCGTGAACAGCATCTCGCCTTCCTTGATCCAGTCCGCGATATCCGGCGCGTCCATGACGTTAAGCGACTTGACGACGCGGTGCTTGCCCGAAGCTCCCGCGATCAGCTTCCCTTCCGACAACGGGTAGACGGCCAGCGCTTGTTCGATCGTCAAATGCATGCCTTCTTCCTCCTTCCGGGATCGTTCCCTTGGTTTGGAGTTCGCTGCGTAATGTTACCTTACATCATAACGATAAAGTCAAGGCCTTTCAATGCCCTGCGTCACCTAAATGTCAGATAATTTTCTAGACGCGGGTTTGGTTGCGCTTTCTTGTCGGGTCGCCCGGACGCCGGCGGACGCGAATTTCGGTTCCCGGCCCGCAAATGGTAAACTAAGGCGGTGCGGCCATATCGCGCATCACGGCTATAGACAAGGGTGGTTACCATGGACTTATCAGCGCTGACGGCGGCGCTCGCGCCGCTTAACTTGCGAAGCTGCCTGATCAGCCGGCACGGCCGGTTGATCTATGAGCATTACCGGGAGCCGGCGACGGCGGCCGAGCTCGCCCGGATCAATTCCTGCACCAAGAGCGTCCTCTCCGCGCTGGTCTGCATCGCGATGGACCGCGGCCTGCTGCCGGACGCCGCCACGCCGGCCTCCGCGTTCTTCCCGCGGCTCGCCGCCGACCCCGATCCCCGCAAACGGTCGATTACGCTCGAGCATCTGCTCACGATGACCGCCGGCTTCGAATGGACCGAGTTCGGCGGCCTCAATTCGTTTCCGCGCATGACCAAGACGCCGGACTGGCTCGCCTTCGTGCTCGAGCTGCCGCTCGCGGACGATCCCGGCACGCGCATGGAATACAATTCCGGCAATTCGCAGCTGCTTGCGGCGGCGCTCGCGCGGGCCGCGGGCATGCCGGTCGCCCAATTCGCCGAGGAGCGGCTGTTCGGCCCGCTCGGCATCGAGGCGTACGAGTGGGAGCAGGACCCGCGGGGCGTCCATACCGGCGGCTTCGGCATGAAGCTGCGCCCGCTCGACATGCTGAAGTTCGGCGAGCTGTATCTGCGGGAGGGCGAATGGGCGGGCGAGCCGATCGTGCCGCGCGCGCTGGCCGCCCGTTCCGTGCAGCCGTACATCGAATCGGAGGAGCCGCGGCGGGGCTGGTACGGCTGGCATTGGTGGAGCGACTCGTACGCCGCTGGCGCGTCGGCTGGGCCAGGCGCAGCTGAGGCGCTGACCATGGACGCGGCGGACGGCGCGGCCGGGCAAGAGGCGCCCGCGCTGGCGTATTTCTACGCGCAAGGCTACGGCGGCCAGTTCATCTACGTCGTGCCGAGCCTGGACGTCGTCGTCGTGCTGACCGCGGACAAATGGCGGACCGACCGCCCTCCCGGCAACGTGTTCCGCAAATTCGTCGCGCCGCTGCTCGCCGCGGAGCTGAAGCAAGCGCCGCCTTCGCGGTGATGGCGGCGCCCGGCGGTGAAGCGCGTGCCAAACAAGCGCTGGCCTGGCGGCGACGCATACGCAAAAAGCGCCAGCCCGAAGGCGAAGCGCACGCAAAACAAGCGCCGGCCCGATGGCCGGCGCTTGTTCGTTCGCTCATGCAGCCGGCGAACGGCGCTCGAAACGAGCGGTCCGCCTCGTTTACTTCTCCAGCAGGCCGCTCGTCTTCTCCATCTCCGCGGACAGCAGCGCGGCCGTCTCCTCGCCCAGCACTTCGACGTACTTGGCCTTGAACTCGCGCGACGCGGCGCGGATCTCCGGCTCCAGCGCGAGCCCCTTCTCCGTCGGGTAGACCAGGACGGTCTTGCCGCTGACCTTGCGCTCCACGAGCTGCTTCGTTTCCAATTTATCGATGAACCGCGTCAGCGTCGAAGGCGTGATGTACAGCTTCTCGGCAAGCAGCTTCTGCGTAATGCCCGGCATAAGATTCACGATGCGAATCAGATAGCCGTACATCGGCGACAATCCCGTCTTGGCGAATTGTTCCTCGGCGATCTTCGTTACGGCGCGGCTCAGGCGGTTCGCGTTGAAAAACAGGCACGTGCGGAGGAACTCGTCATCGGCCGGTTCGGCAGCCGATTTGTCGCGGCGGTTATCCATCCCGTCGCCTCCCTTGTTTTTTGTACATACAACTAATGTATAGCGCAATCGTCCGGGAATGTCAATTTCGCATGGCGCCGGGCGCCAACGCCCGGTACTGCTCTGCGGCCCGGCCACGGTTAACGCCGGCGCGGCCCGGCCAGGCGGAGCAAGCCGGAATGTTGCCGATCCTCCCCCGCTGACTGCCGCTTCGTCCGCTCGCCTAACGCATGCCGCATGTAAAAACCGGCTATTTACATCGATCCCGGTGCATGGTACCATTTCAATACATGTCGAAATAAGGTGGTGATAGCCGATGGTCGAGGATAACGAGGAAGTCAAACAAGCGGTGAAAGTATACAAAGCACTCGGAGAGCCGACCCGGATCAAAATCGCGATGCTCCTGACGGAGGAACAAAACCTGTGCTGCTCCGACATCGGAGGCAAGCTCGAATGCGTCGCCGGTTCCACCCTGTCGCATCATCTGAAGCAGCTGATGGAATGCGGCCTGCTCACGATGCGCAAGGACGGCACGTACATTTATTACAGCGTCAACCGCGAAGTCGCCCGGAAATACGCCCCTTATTTGCTGGGGTAGTTTTTTTTACGGTTTATATTTCGATGAATTTAGAAATACGAAAGTAAGGCGTGTCGGCACGCTGGCTGCTTCACAGGAAGGTGCTGCCGTTCCGCCTGGCGGCCGCGTTCAGTCACGTTCTGCCGCGTTTAATTCCGTCCTTTCGCGGACACGGGAGCCGCTATTTTCGCGTTTTCCGCTATTTCGGCCTTTATGCGGCCACACGTTCCGCTATTTGCCTATTCGGCCCTAGATTTGACGCCATTTCCGGCATTTAGGGTCTCCTGTGGCCGCCAAATCCAAAATTTCCACCCAATTGCCTCAATAACGGCATCCGTGTCCGCCCGCAAAACAGCTAAGCTAGCCCCTGCATCACGCCTGTCTGGCCATACAAACGGAGAGAAACCAAAGCCGGGCAGGCTCTACGCCTTTGAACCTCGGCGCGCAAGAAATAGCACGATAAGAGAGATAGAGAAATCGCGCCGCCATGAATCAAAACCATACCGGATAGGAGTTGGATTGTTTGTCTTACGCTTGGAAAATCTATATGCTGGCGATCGTCAGCTTTTTGGTCGGCACGTCAGAATTCATCATTGCCGGCATTCTCGATAAAGTCGCCGACGACGTCGGCGTGTCGGTCGCCGCAGCCGGCCAATTGATTACCGTTTTCTCGCTGGCCTACGCGTTCGGCACGCCCTTCCTGATGGCCGCCGCGGCCAAAGTCGACCGCAAGCGGCTGATGCTGTACGCGCTCGCCGTGTTCGTCGTGGGCAACGCCGCGGCGTTCGCGTTTCCGGGCTTCGGCGCCCTGATCGCGTCCCGGATCGTCGTCGCGCTCAGCAGCGGCGTGTTCGTCGTGACGGCGCTGACCGTCGCCGCGAAGCTCGCTCCCGAAGAGAAACGGGGCAGCGCCATCGCCACGCTCGTCATGGGCTTCAGCACGGCGCTGATCGTCGGCGTGCCGCTCGGCCGTCTCGCCTCCTCCGTCTACGACTGGCAGGCGGTATTCGGCGGCATCGGGCTGCTCGGACTGCTCGCGCTCTTGCTCATTGCGTTCACGATCCCGAAGACGGACGGCGAACTGCCCGTGCCGCTTCGCGACCAGCTGCGGCTGCTCAAGAATCCGAAGATTCTCGTCGGCCTCGGCATCACGTTCTTCTGGATCGGCGGCTATTCCATCACCTACACGTATATTTCCCCATTCCTGCTTGAAATTACGAATATGAGCGAAAAAGCTGTCAGCATCGCCTTATTCGCGTTCGGCATCGCGAGCCTGATCGGCTCGAAGCTGGGCGGCTTCGGCACGGACCGCTGGGGCTACCGGCGCACGCTGCTCATCGGCCTGGCGCTTCACGCTGCCTGGCTGATCGTCATCTCGTTCGCCGCCCATTCGGCCGCGCTCATGTTCCCGCTGCTCATGCTCTGGTCGTTCTCCGCCTGGTCGTCCGGCCCGACGCAGCAGTACCACCTGATCTCGCTCGCGCCCGAAGCGACCAGCATCATGCTCAGCCTGAACAGTTCGGCCGTGCAGCTGGCGATGGCGGCCGGCGCGGGCATCGGCGGCATCGTCGTCGAAGGCGCCTCGCTGACGGCGATCACCTGGATCGGCGCGGCCGGCGTCGCGCTCGCCGTCCTCTTGTCGGCGGCGGCCTTCGGCTTCCGCCGCGCCGGGTCCGCTGCCGGGTCCGCCGCACGCGACGCCGGGCAGCAAGCCGCCGCGGACAAAATCGGCGCGTAAGCGCCGCTTAGACCATGCGGGCAGCCGCGGTTCAGCGGCCGCCCGCATGGCATGCGATCCCGCTCTCGGCCCGGAAGGGGCCAGAGAGGGTTGCTTTAAAATCAGCGCAATGAAATAATAGATGAGAAAGCAAGGATAGTTAATTACTTTTCTAAGGCGGTGTTCGACATGACCCCATCGGGCGCAAAGATCACGATCATTCCGTTAGACGCGGCTAACCGCGCAAATCCCTTCATTCCGACCGTCATTTGGGACGAGAAGGACGTCGTTCTATTCGATACCGGCATTCCGGGCTCGCTCGAGCAGATTCGTTCCGCATGTCAAGCCGCGTCCGTACCGTTCGAGAGGCTGACCAAAATCGTCATCACCCATCAGGACATGGACCACATCGGCACGCTCCCGGAACTCGTGCAAGCCTTCGGCGACCGGGTCCAAGTGATCGCGCATCAAGCGGCCGTGCCGTACCTGGCCGGCGAAGTACCGCTCGTCAAGAGCAAACGGACCGCTCCGCCGGTCAACGTCGACGTCGCCGTGAAGGACGGCGACATCCTGCCGTTCGCCGGCGGCATTCAAGTCGTGTACACGCCCGGCCACACGCCGGACCATACTTCCTACTACCATATTCCATCCAAAACGCTCATCTCGGGCGACGCCTTGACGGCGCAAGATGGCGTGCTTCAATCGTACAACCCGGTATATACGCCGGACCAGGAGACGGCGCTGCAATCGATCGCCAAGCTCCAAAGCCTCGACCTCGCGAAAATCATCGCCTTCCACGGAGGCGAATGCACGGACAACCTGCAGGAACGCCTGCGGGCGATCGTCGCGGCCGGCCCGGTCGCGGTCGGCTGACAAGCGCTTTCTCTCCCGGCCAAGCCCAAACGGGCGGCTTTCCGGTTGCTCCTTCGGAGCCGGAAAGCCGCCCGTTTTTTTGGCATGCCTGTTCAAATTCGCTAGAGGTTGCGCTCCTCATCCGGCCCGATACGGCGCCTCGCCGGGTGCCGATTCCGCCGGCGCGCCTGAGCGAGGCCTCCGCCGCCCAGCAGCGGAATCGTGACGCGATGGCCGGCTAGCTCGGCGAACGCCGGCAGCAGCAGCACTGCCGCCGCGGCCCAGGCGAGCATGAAGACGCGGCGTTCCAGGCCGAGCCGGTACGCGCCCCACATGACGAGCAGGCAGCCGAGGAGGTCCGAGAAGAGATCGAACGCCGTCACCCGAACATCGATCAGCTCGAGCGTCAAGCCGAACGCAAGGCGGGAGTAAGCCTTCCTCATCCGGTCTCTCTCCCTTCCCCGCGAACGAACGCTTTCATCTGCGCTTCCGAAAACCGAGGCGCGTAATGCGCGTACAGGCGGAAAGGCGATTCGCGTCCGTCCGGCTCCGCGAACCTGTGCGTCAGCAGAACGTTGTACACGTTATCGGCATGCGGATCCCCCGGAGGGAGGTGGAAGCGATAGTCCGTCGCGACGGCGTCGCCTTCGGCAAGCTGCGCTGGGTACGCCGCCCGGTCCGTCGGCGGGCCGTCGAAACGGCCGTCGGCCCCGATGTCGCCCAGATCCCCCGTGACGTTCACCTCGTACGAGAACGCGTCGCCGAGCTCGCCCAGCCACGCGGACGTCGTCGACGTCAGCGCCGCGGGACGCGCCGCGCGGACGGAACCAAAGCCGGAGTTGTCGCTGGAACCGCCCGACGACATCATGGTCACAGGGCCGCCGCCCGGCGCTGGCGGATAATCGTCCCGGTACACGATGATTTCGCCCACGTCCATCCGCTTCGTCCCGCCGTCGCGGAACGTGACGTCGACTTCGCGCACGACGAGCGGCGGAAGCGCCGCCTCCCGCTCGGGAGCCGACCTATAGTACCCGGAGAGGCGGTAGATCGTTTGACGATTCAGCTCCTGGTAGACCGCGGCGGGGGCGAACGCCAGCGACGGCAGCCCTTCCGCGCGGATCCAGGCGATCTCCCGCTTATCGTCCTTGTTGGCGACATAGTACAAATCGAACGCCACGTACGGCGTATCCATCGCTTCGATCCGGTGCGTCAAAAAGCGGCCTTCCGGCAGCCGGTAATGCCGGTTGTAGGCAAAATTGCCAATCCAGCTCGCCGCGATCAGCACCGCCGCGATGCCGTATACGGCGAATCGTCTCTTCATCTCCGGTCGCTCCCCCCTTACGAACTGACTCTCGTAAAGGATAATACTTCCAGACGAGCGAAATGTTTCGCGAAAAACCGGCCTTCGCCCCGCTCCTCGCGGGAAGGGGGTATCCGCTTCCTTGGCGCTCTTCAGCGGCCTGCTGCGCGCGATCGAGGACAACCACAAAAAAACGGTTCCCCAAGCTCCATACGGAGCGGGGAAACCGCTTGTGCCGCGCGTGCCGCCGTCTGCTTAACGGACGTGCTCGCCCAGAAACCGCTTGATCAGCGCCGCGCTGAGTTCCAGGTCCTCTTCGAGCGGGAAGTGGCCCGTGCTCAGCAGATGCACCTCGGCGTCCGGGAGGTCCCTCCGGAAGGCGAGCGCGCCGTCCGGTCCGAAGAACAGATCGCGCTGCCCCCAGGCAATCAGCGCCGGCGGACGATGCGTACGGAAATATTCCTGCCAGACGGGATACTGCTTCAGATTGTTCCGGTAATCGTAGAAGAGCGCCAGCTGGATATCCGCGTTCCCCGGGCGGTCCAGGACGAACTGATCCTGGTTCCACGCGTCGGGGCTGACCCGCTCCGGATGCCGCGTGCCCTCCACGTACTGCAGCTTGGTGAACGCCGGCGACAGGAGCCCCAGCATATTGTTCCGCTTCGCCTCATCCGCCGGGTTGCTCCAGTAAGCCCGGATCGGCGCCCACGACGGCAGAATCCCTTCCTCGTAGGCGTTGCCGTTCTGCGACACGATCGCCTGCACCCGTTCCGGGTGCTTGGCGGCCAGCCGGAAGCCGACCGGTGCGCCGTAATCGTGCACGTAGAGGCTGTAACGGTCCAGTCCGAGCGTTTCCGTAAACGCGCCGATCAGCTCGGCAAGGCGGTCGAACGTATATTCGAACGCCTCGGGCGACGGCTGGTCCGAATTGCCGAAGCCCGGGTAGTCGGGCGCGATGACGCGATAGTCCGAGGCCAGCTCGGGAATCAGATTCCGAAACATATGGGACGAGGACGGAAAGCCGTGCAGCAGCAGCAAGACGGGGGCGCCGGCTTTGCCGGCCTCCCGGTAAAAGATACGAATGCCATCGACTTCCGCCGATTTGTAGTGTATGGACATCGGGGTCACCTCATACATAGAATGGTTGATCATGCGGTTGAACTTTATGGGCTGGACTCGGGACGCCGTGACATCGAAGCCAACCGAACCTCGAATTAAATTATACATACAGGTCTGTATAGTTTCAACCTAAAAAATTTTTCCTTGCTGTCATTCCGTCCGCCGCCACGTTTGCGCGCAGGTACGTTTACGGTTACAATAGCGGATATAGACAAGTCGGTATAGTTTCGAGCCGCGCGACGCCCCGTCGCCCGGCGGGAATGGGAGTCCTGCGCAATGAACCGAAGCAAAAAAGACCATATCCTGAACGTCGCCTCGGAGCTCTTTTACAAGAACGGCATCCGCGCGACGGGCGTCGATCAGGTCGTCGCCGCGTCCAATATCGCCAAGATGACGCTGTACAACCATTTTCCGTCCAAGGACGACTTGGTGCAAGCGTACCTGCTCCGGCACGACGAGCGGTGGCGCGCTTGGTTCGAGGCGGCCGTCGCGGAATCGGCCGCGACGCCGAAGGAACGGCTGCTCGCCGTCTACGACGTGCTCGGCCGGTGGTTCGACGAGCCCGGCTTCAACGGCTGCGCCTTCCTCAAGACGGCCTCGGAATACGCCGACCCCGCGCATCCGTACTACGAAGCGGCGCACCGCTACAAGTCGCATCTGAAGACGTACCTCGCGGAGCTCGCCGGCCAATTGGACGAAGCGAACCGGGAGGAACTATCCGGCGGGCTCTACCTGCTCGCGGAGGGCGCCATCGCCGCCAGGATGCTCCGGACCGATCCGGACGCGGCCCGTCATGCGCGCGCAACGGCCGAGCTGCTCCTGGCGCGGTACGATTGAGCGGGCCTGCCTCGCGAATCCGGGCATGCCAAAAAAACGCGAGCGGCAGCGCTGGACTTTCTCGTCCAGGGCTGCCGCTCGCGTTCGTCTATTGGCTTGCCATCACGCGTTCGGCGCCGTCCATTCGCGCTTCGCGCGGAGCAGCGTCTCCACGTCCCGCGACGTGATGGAGCCGACGCCCCAATCCGCGTACCGGCGCATGAGCGCTTCGTCTTCGACGGTCCAGACATAGACCGGCAGCCCGCGCTCGGCGGCGTAATCGACGAACGCCTTCGTCGCGATGCCGTGATAGACGTTGATACCGGAGCAGCCGGCCGCGAGCGCATCCTCGCGGGTGATGGCCATGGCTTCGTCGTACGGCAGCGTCTTGAACAGCTCGACATCCGCGTTCAGCATCCGGCGCAGCTCCGGCTCCAGCGTCCGGGCAAGCAGCGCGCGGTCGCGCTGGCAGCCGGAATAGAACGCGCGGTCCTCCAGCCCGAACTTCCGGACGAGCGCGGCCGCGGGTTCGATCGCCTCGTCGACCTTCAGGTCGAGATTGATGCTCTTGCCCGAAGCCTGGACGAGCGGCAGGATGTCTTCCAGCTTCAGCAGGCGAAACGTCTCCCGTTCCCCGCCTTCGCGTCCGCCCTGATCCGCGAGCAGCAGAAGCCCGCTCAATTCCGCGTACGTCATCTCCGCAATGCTGGCAACCGGCCCATCGGCGGTCGGCAGCTCGTCGTCGTGCGCCAGGACGGCGATGCCGTCTTTCGTGACGCGGATGTCCTCCTCCACCACGTCGGCGCCGAGGTCCAGCCCCGCGCGAACCGATCGCAGCGTATGCGGCGCGATGCCCATGCATCCGGCATGTGCCGTTACTAACGGAAACCGGCGATTCATATCGATCGACTCCTTTTCGGTATAACGGCCTTCACGGCCTTCTCACTTCTCGATTCTCGCAGCTCATTCCTGTCCCCTCCGGACAAGATGCTTACTTCGCGTCCCAATAAATCGCGTTCGTGAACGCGATCGTCGTCCGAACGCCCCGCACCGTGCCCTTCAGCTCCGCCCGGATCCACGTCAGCGCGCCGGCGGGAATATCGAAGCGGTAATCGCGCTGGGACGGCTCCGCGCGCAGCTCGCCGAGCACGCCGGCATTGCTCGTCAGGATAACCTCGTACCCCGCGTCCGGGAACGCCCACAGCCCGCTTCGGGCCTCGAAATCCACGGATGCGACGGCCTCGTGCCGCCAGCCGCGCGCCTCCTTCGGCACGCGGTCGCCGATGCGGTAATTCGCCGTCTCCGACCGCAGCTCCAGCGTCAGCAGCGGGCCCATCGTGACCGCGGCCCGGCCCGCGGCGAGCGCCCGCGCCGCCTGTTCCGTCACGGAGCCTTCCCCCTCGTCCAGCAGCAGGTACGTGACTGAGACGGGATCGTCCGTCGCTTCCTGCGCGTGCCAGTCCCGTCCGGACGTCGCCGCGATCCGGTACCCTTCGTTCAGCTTATCCGTCCACAACCGGAAGGCGCGGGCGTTGTCCGTCTTGATCGACGGGAACATGCCCGACCAGACCTCGATATAATCGAGGGCCTGCCAGTCGCGGATGTCGAACTCCCAGAAGCAGCCCGTGCACATCGGGCTCCCGATGCGGAACGGATGCGCCATGCCGGCGATGCCGCCGGCGGCGTGGACCCGCGCGATGCCCGCATCGATGTCGCCCGGAACCGCGGGACGCCAATCCACGAAATCGGTCAGCCCGATCGTGACCATATGGCCGAAGAACGTCGTCCACTCCATGCCGGAGACGATCGCGACGCCGGTCTCCCGCTCGACGTCCTCTTTGCCCCGCAGGCCCGTCATCGTGTTGTGGTCGGTCAGCGCGACGCACTCGAAGCCGAGCGCCTTCGCGCCGTGCGCAAGCTCGGACAGGGACTGCCGGCCGTCGCTATGAAACGTATGGCTGTGCAATTCGCAAGCTATCCAGCGCATGATCGTCAAGCCTCCTCGTGATGAATTCGCAGCCGGTAGCGGCAGCTCTCCGTCACGATCGCGTGCAGGCTCAGCGTGACGCGCCACAAACCGGCGGCCAGCTCGCCCGCGGCGAAGCCCGGCGATGCCTCCGACGCGCCGATGAACAGCCGCTGCTCAGGGTCGTGGCGATGGCCCGCGCCGCGATGCCCGGCCGGATCGTCGACGGAGAGGGTGATCAGATTTTTCAGCGGCAGGAACGACTCCCAGCGGCCCATGACCAGCTCCCGCTGCGCCGGCTCCGTATACTTGTCCACGCCTTCCGCGATCAGCACCTTCGCCCGCTCCCGGTCCATGAGGTTCTTCGGCTCATACGCGAAATCGAGGCGCAGCATGCCGCCCGGACGGTCCAGCTGGAAGGCGTACGTAATATGCGTCTTCGAACAGACGAATCCGGCCGTTCCTTCCGCTTCCAAGAGCAGCCGCGTCATGCGGAACGCCCCCCCTCGTCCTTGATCATGCTGCGAATGTAGAAGTAGCCCATGATGGAGCAGAGCAGGAACGTGAAGAACGCCAGCGCCGACGCCTGCTGCTTCTCCTGGAATACGCCGAAGATTTGCTCCATCGACACGCCCAGCATTTGCGGCGCGTTCGGTCCGAGCAAGAACGGCGCGGTGAACGAGCCGATGACGCCCATGAAGACGAACGTGACCGCTACGAGCAGCGTCTTGTAGGTCAGGGGCAGAATGAACCGTATGAACAATCGGAACCGGTTCGCGCCCACGTCCTTCGCGCTCTCGATGACCGCGTCGGGCACGCCCGACATGGCGGAGCCGAGCAGCATCGTCGTGAACGGGATGTTGAACCACAGCTGGGCGATGATGATGCCTTTCATATCGAAAATGATGCGCGGAATGTCGCCGCCGCCCAGCAGCAGCACCCAGCGGGACAGCCAGCCGTGGTTGCCGAGCAGCTGGATCAGGCCGTACGTCGCGATCACGGACGGGATGAACATCGGAATCATGTACATGTTGCTGATCCAGGCCACCAGCTTGCTTTTGTTGAACCGCATGTACGCCGCCAGCACATAGCTGACGAGCAGCACGATCACGACCGAGATTACCGTGACTTCCAGGGTGAAGACGATGTTGGCGCGCATCAGTTTATCCGTGAACAGGAACTTATAATTCGACAGGTCGTAGCCGCCTTCCTCGTTCGTTAAGCTTTCCTTGAGCGAGACGAAGATCGGCACGACCACGGTGACGAACAGCAGAAGGAAAGAGGGGATGACCAGAATCAAGCCCAGTATCCCCATTTTTACCGGTTTTCTCATTGCGCCGCTACTTCGCTCTGCCAGCGTTTGTTGATTTCATTGCCGAGGTCGCCGATGTTGAACGTCCGGAAGCCTTCCGCCACGTCTTTGAAGGAATCCTGGATGTCCTGCGGCATGTCCGACAGCTTGATGCCCGGGAAGCCGTGCATTTTGGTCACGACGACGGATTGCGCTTCAGGGGACAGCACGAAGTTCAGGAACTCGTTGACCGCGTCCTTCTTGTCGGACAGCTTCGGCACCATCAGGTACGTCGGACCGCCGTTGAAGCCCGGGGTGATTTGCGAGATTTTGGTCGTGTCCGGCAGCTGGCCGTTTTCGATTTGCTCGAGCGCCATGTCCGACCAAGCCGGGATCATGTCTACCTCGCCGCTGATGAGCAGGTCGAGCGTGCCTTGGTTTTTCTTCGGATAGATGCCTTTGCCGTACACGTACTTGCCGAGATCCTTCAGCGTCTGGAAGCCTGTGTCCCACTGCTGCTCGACGCTCGGATCGTCGTTGTGGATCGCGTCTTCCGGCAGCTTGTCGTACAGCGTCGTCGTGACGAAGGAGCTTCCCGCGCCGCCCGTGGACGGATCGTTGTACGCGAAGCGCTCCGGATTGGCCTTGATCCATGCGAACAGCTCGTCGAGCGTCTTCGGCGGCGTCTTGACTTTGTCGCTGTTATACGCGAGCACGACGGCGGACGAACGGTACGGGACGGCCATATTGGCCACGTCCGTCATCGTGGCGGCTTCGACGTTAGACAGGTTCGCGATCTTGGCCGGATCGAGCGCGTCCCACAGATCGTCCTTCTGGCCTTGGGTCACGTTGGAGAGGCCGTCTTCGTACAGGTCGATGCCGCCGGAGCCTTTGCCCGCCTTCTTCGCCGCGAGGATCCGGTCGTACGTCGGCTGCGCGCCCGTGCCGGACGGGATGTACACTTCGTTCACCTTGATGCCCGGGTGATCCTTCTCGAACATCGGCACGATCGTGTCCCACAGGTTCTTCACGTTCTCGGAGCCCGTGAAGTAGAAGTTGAACTCGACCGGCTTGCCGGACGCGTCCGTCTGCGCCGCGTTGCCGCCGGCGTTCGCGGCGCCGCCGTTCGATGCGCCGTTATTCGCGGCGCCGTTGCTGCCGCAGCCGGCCAGCAGCGCGGCGGAGAGGGTCGTTAAAGTCATTATCGTCAGAGCGGATTTCGTACGAAACATAAATAAGTGCCTCCTTGGCGGTTCGTTTTTTTGGATTGCATCAGGCCTGATCTTCCGGATAAGCGAGCACTTTCTTGAAGCCGACAGCGATGCGGTCGCCGGAGTTCAGTTCCTTGACGGCGTCCCGCGGCTGGAACGCGCGGATCACGCCGTGCTCCGGCAAGTGGATCGTGACTTCGGCGTAGTGGCCGAGCACCATGATCTGCTTGACACTGCCCGTCAGGCCGTCTTCCTCGCGGCCGCCTAGGACAACGTCCTCCGGCCGTACGGCGAGCCGGACCTTGCCGGACAATTGCTTCGGATTCGGAAACGTCAGCTTCCCTGCGCGGATTTGCCCCTCCGAAACCACCCCTTTCAAGAAGTTCATTTTGCCGATGAATTGCGCGACGAACAGCGTGTCCGGCCGGTCGTAAATCTCCTGCGGCGTGGCGATCTGTTCGATATGGCCGTGGTTCATGACGACGATGCGGTCCGAGATCGACAGCGCCTCTTCCTGGTCGTGGGTGACGAATACCATCGTGAGGCCGGTCTCGGCTTGAATCTCCCGCAGCTCCTCCCGCATCTCATGCCGCAGCTTGGCGTCGAGCGCGGAGAACGGCTCGTCCAGCAGCAGCACGGCGGGCTTCAGCAGCAGGGACCGCGCCAGCGCGATGCGCTGCTGCTGGCCGCCAGAGAGCTCGGATGGGAATTTGTTCTCCGATCTCGGCAGACGGACCAGCTCCAGCACGTCCTCCACCGCCTTGCGGATGTCGGATTTCTTCATCTTGCGTATCTTCAAGCCGAATGCCAGGTTATCGAACACCGTCATGTGCGGCCATAGATTGTAGCCTTGAAACACCATCGAGGTAGGGCGCTTCTCCGGCGGCGCCTTCAGCACGCTCGTCCCCTCGATGAGAATGTCGCCGGAATCCGGCTCGAGAAAACCGCCGATGCTGCGCAGCACGGTCGTCTTGCCGCAGCCGGACGGCCCGAGCAGCGTGACCAGCTCGCCTTTGCGCACGTCAAGCGAGATCGACTTGACGCCTTCGCCGGTGTGATACCGTTTCGCCAATTGTTGAACCGAAAGCTGAATATCCATTTGCGCCTCCTTAAGGCCGGGACGCGTCCCGAATTATTTGAGCTGAAAGCCGCTCGACATGACGTCCGCGCTCACGAACCGCTTGGCGGCGAGCAGCAGGATGATCGTCGGGGCCGTCAGGATGATGGAAAAGACCGCGCCGGCGTAAGCCGGGTAATCGCTGATGATGGAGTACATGACGATCGGCATCGTCTTGTAGTTCGGAATGCCGACCAGGAACGTGCCCTGCGCCTCGTCGAGCGAGTTCAGGAACGTGAACACCGACGCGACGACGATGCCCGGCATGGCCATCGGCAGGGTGATCTTCAAGAACACCCGAAACGGGCCTGCGCCGACGTCCCGAGCCGATTCCTCCTGCGCCCGGTGCACGTTGCGGAAGGCGGCGGTCGGAATCCACGTCATGAACATGAGCACGTTGATCATATGAATGAGGACGACGCCGATCAGCGTGTTCATGAGGCCGAGCTTGTAAAAGAGCACCGCGATGGAGACGTACAGCCCCATCTTCGGGAACGCGTGCGTCAGCAGGAACGAAAACAGGAAGAACCGGCTGAGCGGGAAGCGGATCCGGGCGAACGCGTACGCCGCCGGGACGCACAGCACGATGGACAAGGCCGTCACGATGGCGGCGATCATGAACGACAGGCCGATGGACTGCGGAATGTCCTCCTGCTTGAAGACGAACGACCACCATTTCAGCGACCATTGATGCGGCAGGACGTCCGGATAGGTCCATTTGCCGGTGAAGGCCAGGATGGCTAGATTGAGCAGCGGCCCTAGGAAGAATACGACGAAGAGCGCGAGCACGATGAACTCGACGATCTTGCGGGTGCCGATCGCTTTAAGATACCAACGCATGAACGGATGACGCTCCTTTCGGAAATAATGGAATTGCGTAATGTTTGCCGTCCGGATTCCGGACGGCGGGCGCCGCGGATGGCGGGGCCTCTCGGATGCGGCCGCTCAGCGGTCGCCGCCGGTCGATTGCCGGACGACGAGCCGCGGCAGCAGCTGTCCGGGATGCGCGATGTCCGGCTCGTGCCGGATCAGCTCGTCGAGCAGCCGCACAGCCCGGGAGCCCATCTCCCACGTATCGACGCGGACCGTGGTCAGGGACGGCGCGAACATCGCGGCGAAGTCGACGTCGTCGAAGCCGACGACGGCGATCTGCTCCGGGATGCGCGTCCCTTGCTCCAGCAGAAATTTCATGGCGCCGAGCGCGAGCATGTCGTTGGTCGCGAAGACCGCCGTGTGCCGGCCCGCCCGGAAAGGGCCGAAGTGGCGGCTCATGAGCGCGTAGCCGTCGCCGTAAGTCGACGTCTCCGCGAAATGGACCGACGCCTCGCTGATTGGCTTGCCGGCCTCTTCCATGTAGGCGAGGAAGCCCGTCAGCCGGCAATGATGGCTGCGGTGCGGCTGCGGTCCCGCGATGACGAAGATGCGCTCGTGGCCGATTCCCGTCAGGTACTCGGCGGCCATGTGCCCGCCCTCCTCGTCCTGGTTGACGATGTGGATCACGCCGCCGACGTCCGTCGAGCCGTTCACCATGACGTAGGGCACGCCGAAGTTCGTGATGTGTTCGATGACGTTGCGCTGCAGCCGGCTGATGAGGATGAGCCCGTCCACGCGCTTCTCCATCATGAAGTCGGCCGAGCGGTACGACATGTCCCGGTCGGTCGTGACGAAGACCGAGTAGTTGAGGCGCGCCGCCTCGAGCAGAATCGCGTCGACGATCTTGCCGTAGAACGGATGCGACGCGATTGGCAGCTCCTGCCGGTACAGCAGGACGCCGATATTATGCGTGCGCTGCGAGACCATCGCCCGCGCGACCGCGTTTGGCTTGTACCGCAGCTCCTCGATCGCTTTCAGCACCTTGTCGCGCGCTTCGGGGCTGGAATAGCCTTTGCCGGTGATGATCCGCGAGACGGTGGATTTGGAGAAGCCCGCGCGAAGGGCGATTTCTTTTATCGTCGGATTATCCAAAGGATGCACGTCCTTTCTCGCTGTGAGACCGTTCCCATATGAGACCGTTCCCACATCAATAGAATAGGGATACTGTGTTTCTACTGCGTTAATCGAACCCTAACGAATTGTAAATTATCAGTCTTTTTATCCCAGAAAATAGGAAAAAGACCGGATCGGCAGCCCGATTCGGTCTTTTTGTGTAAACTGTAAATTCACGCCCACTTCATGCCAGCCTGCGCGAGCAGCGACTTCAGCGCGCGGACCGCGGTCACGACGCGCTTCGGATCGCTCGCGAACGGCAGGTAGCGATGCAGATGGGGCTCCACGGACAAGAACCCGTCGAAGCTCCGCTCGCGCAGCGCCTCCAGCAGCTCCGGAAGCTGGCCGTCGCCCGCGCCGGCCGGCACGAAGCGCTTCGGCTCGGCCGACGCATCCTTGACGTGCACGTACGCGACGTAGGATGCCAGCTTCGGATACGCCTCCGTCATCGGCCGGATGCCCTCCATCACGAAATTGCCGGGATCGAAGGCGAGCCGGAGCGCGTCCGAACCGCAGTGGCGCAGGATGTCGAGGCAGCGGTCGTCGGTCGAGCCGTACAGCCCGCTGTCGTTCTCCAGCACGAGCGTGACGCCGTGCGGCGCCGCGGCGTCCGCCAGCCGCTTCATCCGGCTCAGCACCTCGTCCCGGCAGTCCTCCGGCCGCGCGCCCTCCGGCGGGTAGTACGAGAAGAGCCGGATATAGCGCGTCCCGAGCGCCTTCGCGGCGGCGATCGCCCGGTCCAGGGCGTCCAGCTGCGGCGCGAAATCGTCGGAGGCGGCATACTTGCCGATCGGCGAAGCGATCGAGGAGACGCCGAAGCCGCGCGCTTCCGTGATCCGGCGGACCTCGGCGAGCTCCTCGGCCGTCAGGTCGAGGACGTTTTTGCCCCAGACGTTCCGCAGCTCGATATGGGACAGCCCTTCCTGCGACAGGACGTCAAGCTGTTCCTCCAGGTCATGCGAGATTTCGTCGGCGAAGCAGGTCAAAATTACGGCAGCCATCGTCATTCCTCCTAGTTGGTCTTCCCGAAGGAAGTCGACATGTCCTCGGCCGCGTCCTGCGCGCGCACGGCCTTCTTCACGTAGCTCGACGTGCGGATCCGTTCCTCGAGCTCCGCCTGGAACGCGTCGCCGTCGATCGGCACCGGCTCGGTCCGCTTCCGGAACGCGGACAGCATGATGCCGTTCGCCAGCGTCAGCGAGCCCAGCCCTTCCGGGCCTTCCGCGATCAGCTCGACGTCCTTGCCGAGCAGCCGGTCGACCAGCCGCCGCGTGACGACGTGGTGCCCGTTCGGAGCGCTCTCGTCGACCGCGACCTCCTCCGGCTCGATCGTCCACTCGGCGAAGCGCTGCTCTGTCTCCCGCGAGAACGCCAGCATGGACTGCGGGTACCGGTAATGGAGCAGCTTGCCGTTCTCGAGCAGCAGCTTGCCGGTATCCCCGACGATCTCGAGCCGGTTGGTCCCCGGCAGCTCCGCCGTCGTGACGACGAGATGGCCGATCATGCCGTTCGCGTGCTCGAAGTACGCCGTAACCTCGTCCTCCACCTCGATGTCGTGGTATTTGCCGATATGCGCGTGGCCCGTGATCGCCTCCGGCAGCCCGAACAGCCACTGGTACATGTCGAGCGTGTGCGGGCATTGGTTCGTCAGGATGCCGCCGCCCTCGCCGGCCCACGTCGCGCGCCAGCCGCCGCTGTCGTAGTACGCCTGCGAGCGGAACCACTTGGTATGGATCCACGTAGCACGCGTCAGCTTGCCCAGCGTCCCGGCGGCCAGGAGTTCCTTCAGCTTGGCGTAGAACGGCAGCGTCCGCTCCTGGAACATGATGGCGAACTGCAGGCCGGGATGCGTCCGTTTCGCGTCTTCGTACGCCCGGATCATCGCGTTCGCGGCGTTCACGTGTACCGCGATCGGCTTCTCGCACAGAACGTGGACGCCCCGTTTAAACGCTTCCATAGCAATGGTCGGATGATCGTAATGCGGCACCGCGATGATGATCAGGTCGAGGCCTGACCGGTCGAGCAGGTCCGCGGCGTCGTAATACGCTGTCGTCCCGTGCTTCCTGGCTGTCCGGTCGGCCTTCTCCCGGTCCGTGTCGCAGACGCCGACGAGTTCGACGTTATCCATGCCGCTCAAATAATTGACGTGATGCTGCCCGATGCCGCCGATGCCGACGAGGCCGATTTTGACGTTGCGCGCGTTCATTCGCTTGTCCTCCCGCCTTTCTTCGATTGAAGTCTTCCCCTTCATCCTATATCATTGCAAGTACGAGTTCCTTGACGAAATTGCTTTGGAAATGGACATTCTTGCTCATGTTGCGGGGAGGCGAGACGGATGCTGGGCAGCTATGTCGAGCGGATCGACGACCATGTCAAATTCCTTCATGCGGCGCGCGTTCCGCCGTTCAACATTCATTTTCATCTGCACCGGGGCTGCGAGATCTTCTTCCTGATCCACGGAGACGTCCGCTACTTCGTGGACAAAACCGTCTACCCGCTCCAGATCGGCGACCTGATCATCACGAACGAGCACGAAATCCACAAGCCCGCCCTGACGACGGACGCGCTGTACGAGCGGGTCACGATCGAGTTCGACCCGGCGCTCATCGCGCTGTTCGAGACGGACCGGATGCGGCTGCTGCGCTGCTTCTACGACCGGCCGCCGGGCGAGTTGAACAAGATCCGGCCGAGCGCGCAGGAACAGGCCGAGCTGTCGGGGCTGTTCGCCAAATACGCGGACCTGATGCGGGAGCCGTATCCCGAGGCGCCGCTCGTCAAGCTCAGCTGCCTGCTGGAAATACTCGCGCTGGTGCAGCGGTGCTTCTACAAGTCGCAGGAGAAGGACAAAGGGCTGGACCTGCCGCCGCGGCTCGTGCCGATCCTCGACTACCTCGACCGGCATCTCGCCGAGGACCTGTCGCTCGAGCGGCTCGAAGGACTGTTCTTCGTCAGCCGCTTCCACCTGAGCCGGCTGTTCAAGAAGCATACCGGCAGCACGATTCACGAGTACATCCTGTACAAACGGATCTCCCTCGCCAAGAAGCTGCTGAAGGACGGCCGCAGCGTGACCGACGCCTGCATGGACGCGGGATTCAACGACTACTCCGGCTTCTTGCGGATCTTCAAGAAGAAGGTCGGCCTGCTGCCGAAGCAGTACGCGAAGCAGAGCCAGGGAACGGGCGCGGGGCGGTGAGCGGGGGCAGGAGCGCGGCGCGGGGCGCGGTGATGCGCGCAGGGCGCGGCGCGGGCGCGGGGCGCTGCGCGGGCGCGGGGCGCG